>JANOKK010000519.1:0-1389 GCA_031419255.1 Betaproteobacteria bacterium | reverse complement strand
AAAAATCGGCATGACGGATCACCATCAATCAATTCACGAATGTCGCCATGTACACCAACGTGGCCGTTGGCGGAAATAGTTTCGCAACACCACTTGTCGTTGTCTTGTGAAACCGCCACATGCAGTCCCGCATTCGCGAGGCCCAAATCCAATCCCATCGCACCTGAAAAAAGTGAAACCACCGGGAAGGCGGGCGCACCGGATATTTGCCTGACGTTTTGCATGTGGAATAAGTTGCCTGCGGTTATGTGCTTCTGCATTCTAATGGAGTGTGAGCATCGGGGCAGCCGAATTGTTATTCACTTGAGTAATCAATTCAAGTGCAACGCAAATCGCCATTTGGCGGGGACTTCAGGACATTTATGTCCGGAGAGGCGCGTAATTGCTTGAGTTTGCGGTTTGTTGATGGCAAAGATGAACGTGTACTCTTCCAACTCAATGCACCGGCATTCTCCTCCCCAAAAACACAATCCCAATCACCGCCAACGAAAACATCACGGTGGTCAGTTCCAATTTTTCACCCAACACCGGCACCGCAAACAGCAGTGCCAAAAATGGCTGCAACAATTGAATTTGGCTCACGCGCACCGTGCCGCCCAACGCCAAACCGCGGTACCACGCGAAGAATCCCAGCCACATCGAGAACAGCGTCACATACATGAAGCCGCCCCATGCGGTGGCGCGCACTGGTGCGCTTGGCCAATAGAGCAACGTGACCGGCAACGTAAGCGGCAAACTCATTACCAACACCCAGCAGATCACATGTTCCGCGCGCATTTGTGCGGACAGTCGCGCGCCGGCGACGTAACCGATAGAAGCACTCAACACCGACAAAAGCAACAGCCCATCCGCGATGCTTAATCGCCCGCTACCCTTGACCGCCGCGAACGCCAACACCAGCGCACAACCCAGCATCGCGCAAATCCAGAATCCCGCTGACGGGCGTTGACGAAATGACCACGCCGCCGCCGCTGCGGTCGCCAACGGCAATACCCCGGAGATGACAGCAGCATGCATGGCATCGACTTCACGCAGCGCCAACGCGAGGAAGAGCGGGAAGCCCACCACCGTGCCGAGTGCGCAGACGCCAAACGCGGGTAATTGATTTCGATGTGGACGTACGTTCGTGGTCGCAAACAGATACAGCACGCTCAGCAAACCGGCGAGCGCGGCACGACCGGCAGTGACGAAGATCGGCGGCAATTGCGGATCGCTGGCGGGGCCGACCGCAAGGCGCGTCATGGGCAATGTCATCGCAAAAATCACGACGCCCAGCAGGCCCAACCAAAGGCCTTTACGCTCATCACTCGCGCGGGGCTTCATTTTTTTGCGCCCGGCCTCGCGCAGGTGCTGCGAGAGGTGAAAGGTAATTCTCTATTCAAAGGCAAT
>JANOKK010000518.1:0-2521 GCA_031419255.1 Betaproteobacteria bacterium | reverse complement strand
GATTTACAACGATAAGCATTGGAACAATTTTTTCGATGCCATCGATCGGCCCGATCTGAAACGCGATCCGCGATTCTGCAATCACACCTCGCGCGCGGCCAATATTCGTGAGGTCTATGCGTTCGTCGCTGAGATTATGCTTACACGCACGACCGCCGCGTGGCGCGAGTTGCTCGAACGCGCGGACATTCCCAACATGCCGATGCACACCATCGATTCACTGATCGACGACACGCACTTGAACGGGTCGGGCTTTTTCCCGCAGTGTGAACATCCCACCGAAGGCACTGTGCGCACCACGGCACCGGTCGGCGAATGGGGTGAATCACCGCTTTCGATCCGCCGTCTGGCACCGCATCTGGGCGAACATAGCCATGAGATTTTGCGCGAGCTTGGGTATGACGACGCACAGATTTCCGCACTCGCCGCAGACGGAACGACCAACGCAGATTAGAAAACACAAGCACTGGTGCGCGTTTCGGGGCAATTATGCCCTGAAAGCCGCGCCGAATATGGTGTTTCAAGTTGTGGTATTGTCCAGAGGCGCAATAATGAAATTCGAATCGGGAGGCACGCATGCAGTTAATTCTTTGGCGTCACGCTGAAGCGGAAGATGACGCGCCCTCGGATATGGCGCGCAGCCTCACGCCTAAAGGTCGTAAGCAAGCCGCAAAAATGGCGGCGTGGATGACCGCGCAAGTCGGCGGCGACCTTGACCCCTGGCGGGTGATCGCAAGCCCCGCCACGCGCGCGCAGCAAACCGCCGCGACCCTACAGGCCCATTTTGAAACGGTCAATTCAATTGCGCCCGACGCGACGCCTGAAGCGATATTGCAGGCGGCAGGATGGCCGAATGCCGCGAAGAACGTGCTCGTCGTCGGCCACCAGCCGACGCTCGGCATGGTGGCCGCCTATTTGATCAACGGCGTTGAAGGCTATGTGTCGGTAAAAAAAGGCGCGATGTGGTGGTTTGAAACCCGCGAGCGAGATGGCAAGCCACAGTCGGTATTGAAAGCGATGGCATCGCCGGATTCGATCGTTTAATTTCATTTTTCCATCATTTGTACTGTCATCCTGACCCCAGACTTGATCAGGGGGAAGGATCTTGTCATGACGAGATCCTTCGCGTCGCTCAGGATGACAATGCACTCTTGAAATGGAAATGCAATAGGTGGACACAAGCTCGCGCTTCATTCCCGCGCGCGGCCACGGGTCACCATCGGGCCGTTGACTTTTACGGTTGGGTCTTTGCGCAAAATCCAATCGACCAGCAACGGAAAGTAACCTTCCGAGAAGCGAATATCGGTGCGCTCGCCGTTTTTCATTTCGAACTCGGTGATGCCGTGATCGCCCGTGGGAAACATCACCACATCCAATTTTGGATGCGTGGATTGCAGGTCGCGCAGAACGCGAAGTGTGTTTTGCGATGGCGCCGAACGGTCGCGGCCGGCGAGAATCCACAGATGTGGCGCTTGATATGCATTCAATGCCGGTAACGGATCGTGAGTCCAAGATGTGCCGACATCGAACCACGGGCCGGCGATGCGAATGATCCCATTGGGTGCACGCAGTAAATCGCCGCTGAATTCGCCTTTGATCTTTGGATACCATGGCTCGTGGCGATATTTCGCGCGCACGCCATCCAGTTCGCCAAATCCGCTTTTGAAACGAGACGCCATCACGCGCCCGGTCGCGTCTGTTATCTCGCGGGCCTTTGCGATCACCTCCTCGCCAAAGCCCGCCGTGCGCAAGCCGTCGAACACCTCTTCACGATTCTCGCCCAGCGGGCTTTCAGCCATTCCATAGCCGACCACCGCAAAATCCGCCTTGGCTTTGCCCGATGCCAACGGAATAATCCAGCCCGCCTGACTGCCGCCTTGGAATCCCACTTCGCTCGCCTGCGACCCGGCCAATTCGCGCGCCTTGTTCATGGCCGCAGCGGCGTCATCGGACAGCAACTGAAAATCCTGCGTGTAGCGCCCCTCCGATTGTCCTGTGCCGCGCTTGTCGAAAACGAATACGCCGATGCCATTCGCAGGCAACAGATATTGCAGGCGGTTGAACATTTTTCCCGAGTCGCGTTCGGAACCGTGGATCAACACGGCGACGGGAAACTTTTCGGCCGTTTTCGGCATCACCAATCGTCCCGCCAGTTTCAATCCATGGCTCTCGAAAGGCACGTCTTTCACGTCAAACGTTTGTTTTTTCCCGTTGACCACCGGTTTCTCATCCATTGCGATGGAAAGGGTATTTGCTTCGCAGGTGCCGAAAGTCACTTTTGTGCGAATCGGTGTTTCACCCGCCCAGCCAGGTCCGGCAGAAAAATGTCGAGGTACCGATTCGGCCAGGTTTTTCTCCGGAAGCAGCCGTCCCGTATCGCCGTCCATGAACACGAACCTCAGCGACTGCGAGCCACTCGATGGCGAGATGGCGAGAATGCGACCGTCATCGAGTTCATAGGCACCATAGTGGCAAGCCAGTCGTGCATCCGGATCCGGTTCACGAAACGCAAACCAGTAGG
>JANOKK010000517.1:0-3881 GCA_031419255.1 Betaproteobacteria bacterium | reverse complement strand
TCCACGGGTTTCCGTTCTGGTGGATTCAATTCCGGTCAGGCGATCGAAGCGGCGCGCACATTTTTGCCGGAGGAGGTGAAAGCATTTGAAGTCGGCTCAAAAAATCGTTTCCTCGACAACACCCTGCAAGTCAACATTGCGGCCTTCAACAATCAATACACCAATTTGCAAGAGCAACGCCAGGTACCGATTGGGTTGGTCACGATTTCGACGATTTTCAATGCCGCCAAAGCGCGCGCGAACGGCGTGGAAATAGAGCTCGATTGGCGCGCGACCGATCGGCTCACTCTGAACGCGGGTCTATCGCTGCTGGACGCGAAGTACACCAACTTTCCCGACGTAGCTCTACCGTTCGGCACGTCAATATTGGTAACCGATCCGGCCTCAACCGCGGCGACCGTCGTCAACGGCATTACCATCGCACCTGCCGGCCAGCGCCGCGTATTCGCCCCGGGCTATTCGTGTAACGTCATTCCCGGCACCGGTGGCGCGGGTCAGCCGGCGGCCGCGTTTGGTTGCGATTTGTCGGGCAAGCGGGTGCCGTATTCGCCAAAGTATCAGGGCTCGGTATCTGCGGCGTATGAGATCGACATGCCCGGCGGCGGTCGCTTGATGCCGATGGCCGTCGTGACATTTTCCAGTGGCTACTTCGGCCAACCGACGAACGCAGAAATTGAGAAGCAAGGTGCTTATGCGAAAGCCGATCTCAAGATGAATTGGGAAGTGAACCGACTCTGGAACGTATTGCTCTTTGTCGACAACGTGACCGACAAGCAGACCATCAATCGCTTTGTCTGGGGCGGCGGTGGGGCCTTGCAGATCAGTGCGGCACCCCCACGCACTTGGGGACTCAGGCTCACATACAAAACGTTCTGACGTTTCATTCATTGCACGCCAACAGGCCGTCTTGCCGGAATGGTGAGACGGCCTGTGCTACTTTCCAATGCTGATATTGTCCCGAGACTGCTGCCATGCACTCACCACAAACTGAAAAAATCGCCTACGCTACCGCGCTAGCCGGCCTTGCACAACTCCCCACGCCGCAGTGGCGGGGCGCTCTAGGTAATCTGTATCACGCCGATGTGCACTGGCATGGCCCGCACCCGATCAACGCGCATCAGGGCGCCGATGCCGTATTGAAGGCATTCTGGGAGCCCTTTCTAGCCGCCCTTCCCGACCTCGAACGCCGCGACGATATCCTGATTTGCGGTAGCTTCAAAGGGGGGAATTGGGTGGGTGCAACGGGCTATTACACTGGAACGTTTGCGAGAGACTGGCTCGGCATTCCCGCCACTGGCGGCGTACTAAATATTCACTTCGGCGAATTCAGCCGTTTGGACGCGGGCAAAGTCTGCGAGGTTTATCTCATTCTCGATATCCTCGATGTGCTGCGTCAGGTGGGCCGATGGCCAACAGGATTGCCGCTGAGTCCGGGCGTGGTGGATCGGGTACCGGGGCCGGCGAGCCGTGACGGCGTGCTGCTGACGAGCGCCAATCCCAATGAGGGCACGCACAGTCTCGATCTGGTCGAGGCGATGATCAAGGGCCTCATGGAATATGACCGCATTTCGCTGGCGAGCATGGCGCAGGAGCGATTCTGGCATCCGCAAATGATGTGGTATGGCCCCGCCGGCATTGGCACCAGCCGCGCCATCAAGGGCTTTCAGGATGTACATCAGCGCGCCTTCCTCACCGCGTTCCCGGATCGCGTCGGTGGCGACCACAAGGCTCGGCTCGGCGAAGGTACGTTTGTCGGTTCGACCGGCTGGCCGTCGGTGCGCGCAACCCATCTCGGTCCGTGGCTGGGCGTTCCGGCAACCAACCGCCGCATCAGCATGCGGGTGATGGATTTCTGGCGGCGCGAAGGCAATCTGCTGCGCGAAAACTGGGTCTTTATTGATCAACTTGAATTGCTGTTGCAGATGGATTTTGATGTGATGGCGCGGATTCGATGAAGTCTTCCGACGCGGTGCGCGCCGAGGATCTTACCGAACCCCGCCGCTGGCTGATGTTTGCGGCACTGATGAGTGTGTATGTGTTCTATGCGTTTTGCTGGAACACCGAAAATTTTCTTCGGCCGTACATGGCAGAGTCCCTTGGCCTCAGCAAAGGTCAGGTGGCGGCGTTCTACACATTGCAAGCGTTGGGTGCGTTGATCGGCGCGCTCACTATCCCGCAATTCGCGGATCGATACAGCCGGCGCAATACCTTCGCGTTGATCGCCATCGGATTCGGCATTGCCTCGAGTGCCTCGCTCGGCGTGTCCAGTTTTTACAGCGCGCTCACACAGCGTTTTGCGATGGGATTTTTTTTGGGTGGCGTGTTCGGTTGCGCCGTGAGTCTGTATGTCGGTCTGTTCTCGCAGACATTTCGCGGGCTGCTCGGCGGCATCGTTCAATTGGTTTACAACGGCGGCGACGCGGCATTGTCATGGTTCGGCCGCCACTTTGCCGATCAATGGCAACTGGTGATGGTATTCGGCGGCATCGGCGCAATCCTCGCCGCGATCTCGGTTTATCTGTTGGTGCCCGATGATCGCGTGCTGATTCCATGGGGCGGCAAACGCACCCATGCGGGGGCATCGAAAAAACTCGCCATCGTCGAACTTTTCACTGACGGCTACTGGAAGATCACGCTGCGACTGGTGGTATTGTGCGGCCTCAATTTCTTTGCCTTTCAGGCCTTCAATGGCTGGATCACCACCTACCTCAAAGAAGTTCTGGGTTATGGCCCGGACATGGTCGGAAAACTGCTCACCGCCATGCATGTCGGCTCGATGGTTGGTGCCATCGCATGGGGCTTGGCAGCTGATCGCTATGGCAGGCGATTCAATGCCCTCGGATTTTTTCTGGCGGCGGTGTTCATCGTCGTGTATTTGAACGTGCCACAGACGCCGTGGATGCTGGCGGGAGTCGGTTTTTTCTACGGCGGCAGTCTGGTGTCAATCTGTTGCTGGGGACCGTATTTTGCAGAGCTTTATCCGGAACATCTGCGCGCCACTGCCGCGTCGATCTTCAATTGGGGGCGCGTCGTCTCGCTGTTCGGCGCACTGCTGGCCGGAGCGATCGCTCAGCAATATGGGTTGCACACCATCATGTACATCGGCGCTGTTACGTTCCTGATCGGCGCGTTCATTTGGTGGAGTTTGCCGGAAACCCTGGGGGCGGAGAAAATTTGAGGTTGCACCGCGTGCGTCCAATCAAATCATCAGACACTTGCCCCAGCATTCCCGTTGCCCGACTGCACGAGATCCCATAGATTTCCGCAAACGTCCTCGAAAACCGCCACGGTTCCATACGCCTCCACTTTCGGTTCCCGCACAAATTTGACACCCTTTGCACGGTAGGCATCGTAGTCGCGTTGAAAATTGTCGGTGTAGAGAAACAGAAAAACACGCCCGCCAGTTTGGTCGCCTACGCGCGACGATTGATGTTCGCCGACTGCACGCGCGAGCAACAACCGCGATTCGCGCGCGCCCGGCGGGGCGACGACGACCCAGCGCTTTTTCTGTTCGGAAACGGGTGTGTCTTCGACCAGCGTGAAGCCGAGCGTGCCGACATAGAAATTGATCGCTTCATCGTAGTCGCGGACGACGACGGAGACCAGGCCGAGATGTTGTTGCATGGTGAACTCTCTTTCGAGAAATATTCAACAGTCGCCGATGTTGCTGGAGGCTTTTTCAATGCACATCGCGCCTGCACAGTGGATGAAGAAGCGCGAAGGCAAAACGACGGGGCTCATTCATTCGGGCAACGTCCGAGTTCAGAGGCGCGCCGATTTTGGCGCGTCCTCTGGAACAAAGTGTTCGGCGTCACCGCGTCAAACTGACGGGCCATCTTCGCGACTTGAGTGCAAAAAAGCGACAACTTCAAGAAACTTGC
>JANOKK010000516.1:0-9867 GCA_031419255.1 Betaproteobacteria bacterium | reverse complement strand
GCGCAGCCGCTCCGCCTTACCGCCCACCGGCACCAACCCCTGCTTCGCCATCGCCTCGCGCACATCCGGCAATTGCAAAATGGAATTCAACTCGGTGTTGATTTTCGCAACGATTTCCGCTGGCGTACCAGCAGGTGCCATCACGCCGTACCAGGTATCGACCACCAGATTCGCAAGCCCCGATTCTTTTAAAGTCGGTACTTTCGGAAACGCGATTGAACGTTCATCGCTCATCACGGCGAGCATTTTGAGTTGACCGCTATTGATGAAATTACTCGAGGTCTGCAACGAAACAATACTCGCCTGCACGTGACCGCCGATCACATCGGTCAACGCACCGGCTGAGCCTTTGTACGGCACATGCACGAGCTCGGTGCCGGTTTCCTGCATGAATAGCTCCATCGCTAAATGCTGCGGGCCGCCCGCGCCCGGTGTGGAGTAATCCATTTTTGCCCGGCTGCGATTTGGCGAGATCGATGAATTCCTTCAGCGTGTTGGCGGGGACTTTCGTTGAGACCACCACGCCCATCGCGCTGGTGGCCAGGACCGACACGGGAGTGAAACTCTTGATTGGATCGAACGGTAGTTTGGGTCTCAACGCCGGCACCGTGCCATGCGCCGTCGCGGTGAAGAGCAGCGTGTAGCCGTTGGGCAACGCTTTCGCGGCGGCCTCGGTGCCGATGACGCCCGATGCGCCGGCGCGGTTGTCGGTGACAGTGGCGACACCCCAGCGCTCGGATAATTTCGCACCGAGCAATCGCGCAAGTGAGTCAGCCGTGGTGCCGCCGGTGTAGGGCACGATCAGGGTGATGGGTTTGTTCGGGTAAGCGGCGGGCGCTGGTGCCGATGCCGGGGATGATTGTTGTGCTTGGGACGCATGAGACGCGAGCATTGCCAGCACAAAAACGCTACCAACAACTGCGTTCGCCCCCGTATCAAGTACCGGGCAGGCTCGGAGCCTGTCGAAGGGCCAATGCGCAACGAATCCTGCGGCAAGCTCAGAGCCTTCGCCGTACTTGATTCGGGGGCGAGCGGAGAATATTTGAACTGGCAAACAATTGAAACGCAACGACATGGTTGAGCGCTTTCTGGTGTGATGAGCGACAAGAAAAGAGGTGGCCGGACACAGTCGAAATGACGTTCCGTTATGCCGAACATCGTTTCACATATCGAGTTTCAGGTTAGCCTGCGAACAGGTAATCAACAATAAATTGCGCGCCGTTTGAGTATGAAACGAGCGACGCAAACCCATGCAATGAGGAGCAGCAATCCATGAAACTCGCGCGATACGACGATGGAAAAATCGGCATCGTCATCGATGACCGAATCATCGACGTATCCGAACTGGTCGACAACGATCCTCATCAATGGCCGCCGGTGGCGATGAATCGCCTGATCGCCGATTTCGCGAAGTATCGTGGCGCGTTGGAAGCGGCAAGCAATCGCTCCGGCACGCCATTGGCCGACGCAAAATTGCTCACGCCCGTTCCCGCCGATGAACTCGGCGACCCGAATTCGTTGCAAGGTCGCCTTTGGGTTAACGATGAATTGCGCCAGGACGCCAACACGCGCGATCTGGTGGTCGATATTCCCGGCATGATCGAAATCGCCTCGCACATCATGACGCTGGAACCCGGCGACATTATCGCCGCTGGCACGCCGGCGGGCGTGGGGCCGATCAAGCATGGCGATAAAGTGAAAATTGAGTTTGAGAGAATCGGCAGCATGACGATGGACGTGGTGCAGGGCAGTGGCGGAAAAGCGTCGATTTTCAACGTGGCACCGTCGGCTTGAATTTGGCCCGACATGAATACGCCGCTCGATCCACTGCGTGAGTTCTCGACGGAAATTTCGCCGCTGAACTTGTCGCCGCTGTGGGAGCGCACCGTAAAACTCACACCGGGCACCGCCTGTGTGCCGGCCGTTTGGCACTATGCGGAAATGCGGCCCTTGCTGAATCGTGCCGCTGCACTCATCACCAAAAAACAAGCGGACCGCCGCGTGTTGGTGATGGAAAATCCGTCCCTGCGCGGCACTTCATTCATCACCAATTCACTTTACGCAGGACTGCAGATCATTCTGCCCGACGAGATCGCACCTTCGCATCGCCACACGCCGAGCGCGCTCCGATTTGTGATGGAAGGCGAGGGTGCCTACACAGCCATAGATGGAGAGCAAATTCCGATGTACCCCGGCGATTTTGTGGTGACGCCAAGCTGGGCCTGGCACGACCACGGCAATCTTGGCGATGCGCCAGTAGTGTGGATGGATGGCCTCGATACGCCATTTGCGAGTTTTTTCGGCGCAAATTTTCGCGAGAATTATCCGGAAGAAAGCTATCCGGTTGCGCGTGATATTGGGGCAAATACAATTCAACATGGCGCCAATATGTTGCCGCTGGAATATCGCGCGGATGGCAAAAACTCTCCGTTGTTGATTTATGCATTTGAGCGCACGCGTGCAGCGTTGCTCGCGTTGTCACAGAGCGCCGCGCCGAATCCGGCGCACGGCCACAAGTTGCGTTATGCCAATCCCGCCAACGGCGGGCATCCGTTTGCGACCATGGCCGCATTCATGCAATGGCTCCCGAAACAATTTCACGGTGCCGTGGTTCGGTCAACCGATGGCACTGTTTTCAATGTTGCCGAGGGCGAGTGCCGTGTTGAGATGGGGGGCGCTCGCATGCGCTCAAACCGCACGATGTGTTCGCGGTGCCGCCGTGGGAGCCGTATCGATTCGAGGCGGACAATGATTGCCTGCTGTTCAGTTTTTCGGATCGCGCCGCACAGGAAGCGTTGGGGTTTTGGCGTGAACAGATGTTGAGTCTGGGCTGAGTTGCGACAAAAAATGCGCCCCGAAGATTTCGTCGTCAACGACCCCGCAAACCTTGACTTTCAAGTCAACCGCCGCGCCATGGTTGACCCCGCCGTGCTCGAAACCGAGATGCGCAACATCTTCGATACCTGCTGGATTTACGTCGGCCACGAATCCGAAGTACGCGCCGCAGGCGATTTCAAAACCCGCAATGTGTGTGGCCGGCCAGTCATTTTCTGCCGCGATGCACAGTCGAAAATTCGTGTCTATCTAAACGTCTGCCGCCATCGCGGTGCCATCGTTTGCCGCGAGCCTGAAGGCAACGCCAAAGGCTTAATGTGTTTCTATCACGGCTGGAGTTACAACCGCGATGGCGAACTCGATGGTGTGCCGGGACAATCGAGTTACCCGCCCAGTTTTGATCGCTGCAAGCTGGGTCTTGCCGAACCGGCGAAGGTTGAAACCTACAATGGCTTCGTGTTTCTCACGTTCAATGCGGACGCAATGTCGTTGACCGATTACCTGGCGGGTGCACGCGAATACATCGATCTCATCAATGATCAACCGCCCACCGGTCAAATGGAAGTGATTCGCGGCACGCAGGAATACGACATCAAGGCTAACTGGAAATTGCTGGTCGAAAACAGTTTCGACGATTACCACCTGATGACGACGCATTCGACTTGGCTGAATTACATGAAGCGCTCCGGTGTGGAAATCAAGCGCCCAGAGAAAGGCCAGTCGATGCCTTCGCACGGCGTGGGAAAAGTGCTGGGCAACGGCCACGCCGTGATCGACAACGTGAATTTTCGCGGCCGGCCGGTGGCGAAATAGATTCCGCTATACGGTGACGCGGCCAAGCCGGAGATTGAGCGTATTCGCACCGAATTGTTTGCGCGCCTCGGTGAAGAACGCGCCACCCGTGTGGCCGATACCAATCGCAATCTGGTGGTATTTCCGAATCTGGTGTTGAACGATGGTTCCAGCGTCACCATTCGCACGTTTCATCCGCTCGCGCCGGATCTCATGCAGGTGCGCGCGTGGGCCTTGGGGCCGATCGAGGAAGCGCCCGTCGCGCGCGCGGTGCGGCTGGATAGCTTTCTCACGTTCTACGGCCCCGGCGGATTCGCCACGCCGGATGATGTCGAAGCATTGGAATCCGTGCAAAAGGGACTCAGCACCTTCCGTGAAATTCCGTGGTCGGTGATGTCGCGCGGCATGGCAAAAACGGGCGAACAACTGAACACGGACGAGTTGCATTTGCGTGCGTTCTGGATTCGCTGGCGTGAATCGATGGCGGGCAACGAGTCATGAATGCCGCAACGGTCACGCGTGCCGAGGTGGAACACTTTCTGTATCACGAAGCTGCGTTGCTGGATGCGTGGCAGCTCGATGAGTGGCTCGCGTTGTTGACCGACGATGCAACCTATCGCGTGCCTTCCAACGATGCGCGGGACGCCCGTGCCAGCGAGGCGTTGTTCATCATCGCTGACGACGCGCGACGTATCCGCGAGCGCGTGCTCCGATTGAAAGACCGCAACGCCCACGCCGAATTTCCACATTCGCGAACACGCCGCATCGTCAGTAACGTGCGCATCGTTTCGCGAATGGAAAGTGAGATTTCGGTCGAATCGAATTTCGTCGTCTATCGCCATCGCCGCGATGAAAATATCCGCACCTATGTTGGGCAATATCGTTATGGTCTGAGAGTTACTCTCGAAGGCCTCCGTATCGCCGCGCGCACCGCAGCGTTGGATGCGCATGAGCTGGGCTCGATGGGGCTGGTGAGTTTCATTCTTTGATTCCGCACGATGGGTATCCCCCGGATCAAGTCCGGGGTCCACTCATCCTACAATCCGCTCCAAATGCATTCACGCAAAGCCTCCCATGAAAAAAATCGACATCTTCAACCACATCTGGCCGACCGCCTACTATCAGGCGCTGTCCAAGCAAATGGGCAGCATGACCGACATCACCAAGCGCAGCGAAGCGGTGCCGATGATTGTCGATCTCGATACGCGCTTTCGCGTCATGGATAAATTCGACGATTACCAGCAGATTCTCTCGCTCGCCTCGCCGCCGCTGGAGCTCGCCGGTAGCCCGGAGATCGTGCGCGAACTCGCGCGCATCGGCAATGAAGGCATGGCGGAACTTTGCCAACAGTATCCCGACCGCTTTCCCGGTTTCACCGCCACCATTGCCATGCACGATATCGACGGTGCGGTGGAAGAAGTGCGACACGCGATCGAGGAGTTGAAGGCCTGCGGCATTCAGATTTATACCAACGTCGGCGGAAAACCACTCGATCACCTCGACTTTCGGCCCGTGTTCAAGGCGGTTCACGCTTACAACAAACCGATCTGGATACATCCTGCGCGCGGCGCAACGTTTCCTGATTACAAGTCCGAAGACAAGTCGCTGTTTGAAATCTGGTGGACCTTCGGCTGGCCGTATGAATCGAGTGTGGCGCAGGCGCGCCTGGTGTTCTCAAAAATGCTCGATGAAATGCCGGGCCTCAAAGTGATCGCACATCACGGCGGCGGCATGGCGCCGTTTTTCGCTGGGCGCGTAGGCCCCGGCTGGGATCAGCTCGGCGTGCGCACCTCATTCACCGACTACAAAGTACTGCTGAAAGAATTGAAAAAACGCCCCATCGATTACTTCAAGGAGTTCTACGCCGACACCGCCACCTTCGGCTCGAAATCGGCCATTGTCTGCGCGCTCGATTTCTACGGTCCCGAACATGTCGTGTTCGCTTCCGATGCGCCGTTCGATCCGGAAAAAGGCCCGATGTACATTCGCGAGACGATTCGCTGCATTGAGGAAATCGATATGCCCGAAGCTGATCGGGCAAAGATATTTCATGGCAATGCAATCAAGTTGATGGGGCTGTAACTGTAGTCGTTCACAAGCCGTCGTAGGGCGGACCTGTCCGCCATCGTTTTTGTGCGCAAATTGCTGGCGGGCAAGTCCGCTCGACGAGGGGTTCTCACGTCTTTGCCTTCGTCGCCAATTGCATGACGTTCTGTTGTCAATCGTAGATCGCCATTCGGCGGGCGTTTCCGGGCAAAAAGCGTGGGAAAGCCGCGCCAGTGATAGACTTTGCCTGCCACTCCCGGCGGAATGACAAAGGTTGAATATCCCCCACACCTTGGTCACAATGGTTCTTTGCCATATTTATCAATTGAGAATCCACATCCCATGAGCCTGCCGTCACAAATATTTGGCAATGCGCTGGTCGTGAACGTGGCTGGGCGTCTCGATCAGGATCATTGCGACGCGTTCCGCCATGAGCTGGCGCCGTTGCTCGCCTCCGCTTCTGAAGATGGGCGCGCGATCGTGCTGGATCTGGCGGAATTGGAATATGTCTCCAGCGCAGGGCTGCGATGTTTCATGCTCGCCGCCAAGGAAGTGAAAGCACGCGACGGAAAAATCGTCGTCGCCGCGTTGCAGCCGATGGTGGATGAAATTTTCAAGATCAGCCGATTCGATTTGCTGATTCCCGTTTTTCCGAACGTGCGTGCGGCGCTGCAATCGGTTTCGACCGATGCGCTTGTCGCGTACGAGAACCGGTAGCGTATCGCCATGCGCATTCGATTCTGGGGGACGCGCGGCTCGATCCCGGTTGCACTCACGTCAACCGATATCCGCGAAAAAATAGTCATGGCGTTGATGAAAGCGTCGGGCCGCCAATTCGCGTCGATCGAGGAAGCCAGCACCTTCGCGAGCACCGAATTGCCGTTCTCGCTCACCAACACATTCGGCGGCCACACGCCCTGCGTGGAGCTTGAAACTGGCGGCGATGAATATTATGTTTGCGATATGGGCAGCGGTGCACGCCCGTTCGGTGCGCATGTGCTCGCACGCCAGCATGGCCAGCCTGCGACGATAAATGTCTTCATGTCGCATGTGCACTGGGATCACATCATGGGCTTTCCGTTTTTCGGGCCAGCGTATGTGCCGGGCGCGAAAATCCGCATTCACGGCTGTCACGATGTGTTGGAACATGCGTTTCGCATGCAGCAGGCACCGCCGTGCTTTCCGGTGGAGTTTTCGCAATTGACGGCCGATATCGAATTCGTGCAATTGACGCCGGGTGTCACCACCGACATCGGCGCGATGAAAGTCACGCCGCGCCTGCAATTGCATTCGGGTGATTCGTACGGATATCGTTTCGAGGCAGATGGCAAATCGGTCGTTTACTCGACCGACTCCGAACACAAGCTTGAAGACCGTGAAGAAGCCGACGAGATCGCAGCGTTTTTCAAGAACGCCGACGCAGTGATTTTCGATGCAATGTATTCGCTTGCGGAGGCGGTGTCGGTGAAAGCCGATTGGGGGCACTCCAGCAATATCGTCGGCGTCGAACTATGCCAAAGAGCGCGGGCGAAACGGCTGGTGCTGTTTCATCACGAGCCGGCGAACGATGACGCCACGCTGGAGCGATTGCTCGCCGAGACGCGGCGCTTCGAGGAATTGACCGGCGAATTGCGGCTCGACGTTTCCTCCGCTTACGACGGGTTGGAGATCGAGCTCTGATTTCGTTCCGCGCGTATCGAGTGTTACGGGCACTTGCGTGGGCGCTGCTCGCGGCGGGCGTATTGCTGGTTGTTCTGGAGCCGGCAATCGTTACGTCACTTCGCAACGCCGTCTTCGATGGCTACCAGCGGGTGTTTCCGCGAACGCGCATCAGCGAGCCCGTGGTGATCGTCGAGATCGACGAAAAGAGTCTCGCCAAACTCGGCCAGTGGCCGTGGCCGCGCACCCGCATGGCGGAATTGATCGACCGCATCGCCGCACATAAACCCAGTGCGATCGGATTGGATTTGCTGTTCCCCGAGCCGGATCGCTTTTCGCCTGCCGCGATGGCGCTGTCGATGCCGATCATGCCGGCTGAGTTTGCCGAGAAGTTACGCGCGTATCCGTCGGGCGACAGCGTTTTCGCCAACGCGATCCGCAATCGCAATGTGGTGCTCGGCATTGCCGGTCTGGAGGCGATCGACCCGCGTTTTTCGCAGCCGCCAAAGGTCGCACCGATGCGATTTTCGACCACGCGCGAGTTGCCGCTCACGCGTTTTGCCGGGCATTTGCAAAGCATCGATGAACTTGATCGCGCCGCCGCCGGGCGCGGTTTACTTTCAGGTGCCGCACAGGATGGCATTGTCAGGCGCGTACCGTTGTTCGCGCGCGTGGGCGATGTGGTGGCGCTGTCGTTCGGACTGGAAATGTTGCGGGTGGCGAGCGGCGGCAATGTCGACATCCACGAGGGCACGGCGGGCGCAATCGACGTGCGGCTGGCCGAATTGCGCATGTCGGCCGAAGACGACGGCACCATTCGCCTGCGCTACACGCCGCACGATCCAGAGCGTTTTGTGTCAGCACTCGACGTGATCGAAGGGCGCGTGGCGAAGGAGAAACTGGAAAACAAACTGGTGTTGGTCGGCATCACCGGTTTGGGGCTGCTTGATCATCAAGTCACGGTGCTGCGCGAGAGTGTGCCGGGAATCGAAATCCACGCGCAATTTATCGAACAATTCTTCGACAACGCCTATCTGAAGCGCCCCTGGTTTGCGTTGTGGGCGGAAATTTTGCTGATGATCGCAGCGGCGGCGCTGGTGATTGTGCGCGTGCCGAAGCAGCGCGTGCTGCGCGTGTTCGCGGCGTTTGCGGGCGGCACGTTGTTACTTGCTGCGGTCGGTGTGGCGGCATTCCTGTGGCAGGGAATCCTCATTGATATTGCCTGGCCGGCGCTTTGCGTGACGGCGGTGTTCGGCGTGACATTGGTTGGCGGTCTCGCCGAATCGGATCGGCAGCGGCGCATTTTGCGCGAGAGTGCGGCGCGCATGGCAGGCGAACTGGATGCCGCGAAACGTATTCAGATGGGGTTGCTGCCGAACCCGACAGAAGTGTTCGCGGGAGAATCGCGATTCACTGTGGCGGCGGCACTGGAACCGGCGCGCACCGTTGGTGGCGATTTCTACGATTGCTTCATGCTTGATCCCGAACGGCTGTTTTTCGTTGTCGCCGATGTCTCCGGCAAGGGGCTCGCCGCGGCCTTGTTCATGGCGTCGGCGAAATCGCATTTGAAGAGCGCCGCGTTGCTGCATGGCGGCGCGGGTTTCGACGATATCAGCGGCGTGATGGCGCGTGCGCAAACTGAAATCGGGCGCGAAAATCCGGAGCAAATGTTTATCACCTTGTTCGCGGGCATCCTGCATCTTGGCAGTGGTCGATTGGACTACGTGAATGCCGGCCACGATGCGCCTTACGCGCACAAACCCGGTGCCACGGTGGTGCGCCTGGAGCTGGCAAGCGGGCCGCCGCTATGCGTGATGGAAGGCTTCGAGTATTCGGGCGGCTCGCGCATGCTGGCACCGGGAGAATGGCTCGCAGTGATGACCGATGGCATCACCGAGGCGACCAATGCGAAAGGCGAATTCTTTGGCGGGGTTCGCGTACAAACACTACTGAACGAAGCGCCGGAACTGCAGTGGCCGGGCGAGGTGCTCAGGCGGATTCGCGAGCGCATCAATGCCTTCGCGGCGGGTTGCGAGGCGGCGGATGATGTGACGTTGCTGGTGGTGCGTTGGAATGGGGTGAAGGCGACGTAATTCTCGCGTGGCGGTACCTCATTCGCTTGTCATTCCCGCGTTCGCGGGAATCCATTTTGATACTCGCCAAGGTCAACATGGATTCCAGCGGTCGCGGGAATGACGGGTGAGCGAGCGACTGCGTTATGTTTCTACCGCACGCTAATTTCCACCCGCCGATTGCGCGGCTCGGAAACGCCGCCTTGCGTCGGCACCATCGCTTCGCGTTTGCCTCGTCCGGCCACCTGAATCCGCGAGCTGGGAATTCCCATGCTACTCAACAAATCGCGCATGCGCTCGGCGCGGGCGAGAGACAGTTTGTCGTTGTACGCTTCGCCGCCGACACTGTCGGTGTGGCCGATGATCATCACATCGGGTTCGGGGCGGCGTTTGATTTCGGCGAACAGATTTTTCAATTCCGCGTTTGAGGCGGCCGTGAGTTCGTCCTTGCCTTCCAGAAAAT
>JANOKK010000515.1:0-2075 GCA_031419255.1 Betaproteobacteria bacterium | reverse complement strand
GCGCGCCCTGACCCATTGGACGCAATTCGCTTTCGAATGGAGGAGCAAGGTCTTCGCCAAAAAGACTTGGCAACAATTTTAGGCGGTAAGAATCGCGTATCTGAGGTTCTCTCCGGTAAACGCGCGCTTACGCTTGGCATGGTTCGCTCACTCAGCGAAACCTTGCATATTCCGGCGGAGTTGCTGGTGCGCGAGCCTGCCGCGCCTTATCGTATCGAAGGCAACGAGAATTCGGACGATGATGAAGTAGCCATTCAGATGCCGGCGCTCGTCAAGGCGGGCTTCTTTTTGAATGAAGATATTTCCCGGTTAACGGCGCGCGATGTGGTTCAGCGTTACCTGAAGCCGCAACGCGGCCCGCTGTATTTGAAGCGGACCATCACCTATGGTGCCACTCCCGAAACCGACAAAACCAATTTGCGACTTTGGGTTGGCAGGGTTCGCGAGCTTGCGCTCGCGTCTCGCAAGCAACGTGGTGCTTGGCGCGAAGGAACATTGAACGAAGACTTTCTCGCGTATATCGCACGGTTGAGTTGGTCGGAGCGCGGGCCACGCTTGGCGCAAGAGTTCCTCGCCGAGAAAGGCATTGCCCTCGTGCTATTGCCAGTCCTGCCGCACACCAAGCTCGATGGCGCGGCCATGCTTGATTCCGATGGGGCGCCGGTCGTCGGAATGACACTTCGTCAGGATCGCATCGACAATTTTTGGTTCACGCTTATGCACGAACTCGTGCATGCCTGGAAACATCTGCCGGAAAAGGATTTTGTAATCACGGATGAGAGCATCGAAGAGGGTACTGAAGACGACGCGAAAGAAGCTGAGGCTAATCGGATCGCGCGCGATGCGTTTATTCCCCGCGTATCTTGGAAACGTAGTGAAGCCTACTTAAAACCATCTGTCGCAACGATTCACGCACTAGCCGAAAAGCTTCAGATTCATCCAGCAGTAATCGCAGGCCGCCTTAGAAAAGAACGTACGGGTTATGGGAATTTCAGCGGACTTGTAGGTCAAAAACAAGTTCGCAAACATTTTCCAGAGGTGAATTGGAGGTAGGCGATGCCGGGCTCATTCTGCTATATGGCAAGTCTTGCAGCGCGCGGAGGTGCATTCACCGCGGTGCAAAATTTGTCGCCTGAGGCGCACTCGCGTAGTGCCTTCTGATTCGACTTGCCGCGGCCGACCAACAAAGAGGGCGAGACAGTTGATCGCGAACTCGACAAACGCGCAGACGGAATTG
The DNA here is from genome assembly GCA_031419255.1 of Betaproteobacteria bacterium. Classification (GTDB taxonomy): domain Bacteria; phylum Pseudomonadota; class Gammaproteobacteria; order Burkholderiales; family Usitatibacteraceae; genus UKL13-2. The sequence goes on along the minus strand of JANOKK010000515.1, from coordinate 838 downwards.
CCCAGTGCGCCAAGCTTGGTGGAAAAATCTATTTTGATGTCCATGATTTCCCACCCGAGTTGGTCACCGGCGCTGGGCTACAACCGGCCAAATATTTGGCGCAAAGATTCCAGCGGTACGGCACGTCATGTGTACCGGTCACCGGTACGATCATGGATCGCGGGATTGCGTATGTAGAAGCTGTTCGCGACATTGCGGCTGCCGACCGGAATGGGGTGTGTCTCCGTTTGGCGCGAGATGAACTCGAAGAGCCGGCGTTACTCGAGGAGGCCATTGGCACGACTCTGGAGGCGATGAGGCTTACTCCCGGGAGGACCGATCTGGTGATGAACTTTGCTTTTGTTGGCAACGACAAGGCCGAGCGTCTGCGATCAGTTGCAAGAGATGCGCTTGCCGCAATAAACGGCATGGGCAGATTTCGCAACATCGTTCTCTCCGGGACGAGCATTCCCGCACAGCTGGGAAAACGGACAAAAGGCGAGGTGCTGCGCTTCCGTCGGGTTGAATTCGATATTTGGTCAGATGTCGCTCGCTTGCTGGCAGGAACGCGCGACTTGGCTTTTGGTGATCATGGAATTATCGAAATCCATCACACCCCACCAGCGAAGGTCGTGAATGTGCCCGCGCGAATTCGCTATACGACGCAGCACGAACACGTGATTCGACGCACCGCGCGCGGCGACTATCAAGCATTGTGTAAGGAGTTGCATAAGTCAGAGGACTTCATGGGGCGAAACTTCAGCTTTGGAGATCAGAGGCTTGCGTCAGTCGCAATGTTTGGAGCTGGAAAATTTTCTCCCGGCACAGCCGTTGCACACGACGCAAACCATCACATTGA
>JANOKK010000514.1:0-7991 GCA_031419255.1 Betaproteobacteria bacterium | reverse complement strand
GCACCGGGCAGATAGGCGGCGAGTTTGAATTCGCTGGTTTGCGACAGCCACGTAGAAAGCAAAATGACCGCGATGAACAGCGCCATCATTCCCAACGCCGCATTGCCGTAGCCGGTTGCAGGTGCAGGGATCGGCAGCGCTCGTAGCGCCGATGAGATGGTGGGTGCGGCAATATGGACTGCCGACATCGATTGAAGTGGCAATGCTGGTGCCACCACGAAACTCTCGCGGCGGATGCGCAGGCGTGTGTGACCAATGCGGATAACGGCTTCATCACCAACCGACATGCGTTTGACGCTTGCTTCATTCGCAATATCGACCGTCCCATTTGGCGAACCCAAATCGTCAATCCAAAGCGTTGGTGCTGATTTGGGATCGGTATCCACTGCGGAGATATCGGCTTCATACGCAATCCGCAGGTGTGCTGGCGCGACATATGCGTCGTCGATGACGACATCGTTTTCATAGCCACGGCCAATGGTGGCGACGCCAGATTGCACGCGTTGCCGCGATACCACTGCGCCGGATGCGTCAAGGATTTCTATCCAGAATGCCGGTCGCGTATTCGTGGTCATTGCGCCACCGTCAATTCAGAGAGAAAGCGTTTCGCGAACCGGGTCGCGTTTTCATACGAGGCACCGCTCATCGATAGTGTCATCGCCACCGCTTCGTTATTGCGATCCTGTGTGACCGCCATCATCGAGACATTGAACAGGCCCTCCAGGTCGCGGTAGGCGCTTGCGCACCACATCACACGCAATCTCGGGTGCGATGCCTTGGCAACCGGCTCTCCGGCGATCACAATATCTTCGTGACATGCTGGAGGCGTGAAGCGCTTCACGTTTGAATCGTCGCCCGAAAAGCGCGCGCTTTGAGAGACGAAATTGGCGAATTGAAAACTGTTCAGATCGATCGATTTGAAATGATTGCGCGCGATGCGCACATTGCCGGTGTACAAATCGCCCGCGAGGAACAACCAGTTTTGCATCGCGCAACTCGATGAATCGGAACGCGCACGTGGTGCCGGTTTGGCATCGGCATTGGTATGCGCGCCACAGGTAAACCATTCGGCGGCGCTCTCCGGCACGAGGTAAGGGCCGTTGGGTGTGGCTTTGAAACCTTTTGATTCGAGAGCGACATAAAGCTCGTTCTGCCACGCCGTCAATTGGCGGGTGATTTCGGCGCGGGTGATCTTGCCGGTCATAGGATCGGGCAATCGCGGCCTGGATATCAACGCTGCCGCGTAATTGGCTGGCACCAAAAAACTCACCTGCTCGGCGCGGATTGCTTTGGCGACATTGACGCCGGCAATGCGCGACGATCCGGCAAGCGTCGGGCCACCGCTCATGCCGGGATTCATCGGGCCTGATAAATGAATGCGCTCGCCGTAGCTGCGCTCGACCAGACCGCTGTAATTTCCTTCCATCACGGCGAAACCTATGTCGAGCGGATTGCCGAGACTGAATAATTTTTCGCCGCGCGGTAGTTCACCTTTTAGTGCGCGTTGATCGAATTCGAAGTGCGTCCAGCCGCCTTTATCGAGTTGCACCAACGCGAGATCGTTGATGACATCGAAGGCGAGCAATTTCAGATTGCCGCGCGTGCCATCGGCCGACACATATTCCATGCGATAGGTCTGCGGCTCCATCGCGTGTTGCGAGACGACGTGGTAATTGGTGATCGCCAAGCCTTCTGCGCTAACCAGAAAGCCCGAGCCGGTGGAGGATTTTTGCGACGCGCTATTGAGTAGCGTGCGAATTTGCAGCAAGCGCGGCTTTGCGTCGCGATAAATGGCCTCGGCACTTGACGATAGCCCGGCAGCCATTGGCGGCTGGGAATGTATCGGCGTGACGAAAAAAATTGTGGTGGCAATGCCAAGACAAACAAATGGAATTCGCATCAGGCGGCACGCAAAAATGAGGATGCGACGATTGTACCGCGCGCTGCGTGCCGCGCTGGTGATGCTTAGCTCATGAGGTCGCCGTTTTTGCGGATGACCGCGATATCGACATATTTTCCACCGTGGCGAAATCCCGGCTTGAACTCAATCACGAAGCCGCCGGTGTCGATACGGCCCATCGCGGACAGCGATTTCTGCAGCGATACGCGTGTGATGTCGCGCCCGGCTTTTTTCATGCCTTCCACCAAAATTTTGGCGGCAATGCAGGCTTCCAGTGCGGTGACCGACATCGCGTCCTTCTGGCCCGATGCGGTCCATGCATCCACACATTCCTTGACCACGGCTATCCCTTGCTGTCGTGGTGTCGGCACCGTGAGCGCGACGGATATGCCTGCCGCATCTTGTCCGAGTGCCTTCGCGATCTGGCTCGCACCGGCAAACGACAGGCTTGAGACGAGGTACTGCTTATTGGCCAATTTCAGCGCCTGCACCAATTGGGTGATGGGTGCATAAAGTGTCGTCACCAGCACGAAATGCGGATTTGATTTGATCACTTCCTGCACGCTCGCGGCGGGCAACTCCACGTTGCGTTTGATGGCGACACTTACCGGCTTCGCGCCGAATTTTTCGAGTGAGCGCGCGACGGTCTCGAAATTCTGTTTGCCGACGACATCGTCGTAATGCAGAACGGCGATGCGAGTTGATCCCAAATTGCCCCAGAAATTGACGATTTTTTCGATCTCGTCGGCGTAGGTCGCGCGCACGGTGTAGACATAATCGTTTTGTTTGCGAATAGTGTCCGCGCCGGTGAAGGGTGCGAAGAACGGCACCCGCGCTTCCTTTACTGCCGGCATTGCCGGGATGCTTAATGTCGAGGATGCGTAGCCGAACAAGGCGACCACCTTCTCGTCGACGATCAGCTTTTTGGTGTTCTCGCCCGACGCTTTGGCGTCATTTTTGTCGTCCAGCGTGACCAGTTTTATTTTGTTGCCGTTGATGCCGCCTGCATCATTTATTTTTTTGAAATAGGCGAGCGCGCCATTGCGAATATCCAACCCCAGCTCCGCGTTGCCGCCGGTGAGTGGCGCGGATTGGCCGACGACAATCTCCGCGAGCGCAGTGGTGGAAAACAACAACAGATTGAGCAGGACGATTCGAGCGCGCATGTGAACCTCAAATGTTGATCGGGGTGGCCTTCACCTCAATAGGACGCTGTTGAATACCAAATTCACGCTTTGGTGCGCCGCGATAGATACACAGCGTTGCGTTGATTTTACGCCTCGCGATGGCGGTGTGTTGCCCGCGTCAATCGTTGGAAAAAACGTGCCGGTAGCTCATGAAATGCGCGATCGCATAAACCGGCATCGCGAATATCAGACCGAGCAGCATCGGTATCGCGGAGATAAACATGATGGCCAGAATCGCCGTGCCAAACAACATCAGCGGCATGAAATTGGCGATGAAGGCATAAAAACTCCAGCGGATCGCATGGCTCACGCTCATCGGGTTCAACGCGAGGATCGGCAGCGCGAACCACATCACGGCGCGGGTCAGCATCACCAATCCGAACCACAGGTAGAGCAGCCATCCCTTGCTTTGCAGAAAATCCGCGTAAGCCTGCGCGAGAATCCGCATATCGATGTCGTCGCCCACGCGGGCCTTTTCTAAACCTTCGATTACCACCGGGCCGAGAATGAAACCGAGCAGGATTTCGGCCAGCATCGCAATCGCACCGAGAGACACCAGCGCACGGCCATTGAAACGAAATCCGGCGAACAAGTGTGCAACCGTGATCGGCTTGGCAGCGGCCTGATCGCGCGCGGCAATCACCAGGCCCGCAAACAATCCGGGTTGTAACATCCACGCGATCGGCAAGCCCACAATGGGAATGATCAGCACAATGCTCAAGGTGAACATCATCCAGGTGAAGAGCAAAAAAATCCACGTCATCGGCTGGCCGATGAATAGCTTGAAAGCGTCGCGGATCCACTCAAGGCCGGCGCGCGCGGGGACGTCATTGACAATCATGGGTCAGGCAATCGACGCCATCAACGCGAGATGCTCGGGCGCTATGGCGATATGGTGGCGAAGCAGACGTTCGGAAAACGGATGATCCTTCGGATGCGTCAATTCCGATGTGCGCGGCACATGGTGATAATCGAGGCGCCCCAGCCAGGTGCGCATCACGGCGGCGCGCAGCATCTGCGGCCACGCGGCGCGCTCTGCGGGCGTGAATGCGCGCATCGACGCGTAGCCTTGCAGCAACGCGCGCGTGTTTGCTTCGTTTAAATGCGCACCGGGATACGCAGAAAAATCCAGACACCAATCGTTGACCGTGACGGCGACATCGAACAACAATTTTTCCTCGCAGGCGAAATAGAAATCGATCATTTGCGGTGTGTGGTGGGTGCCGTGGTCGTCCCACAAAATATTGTCGCGAAACAAATCGCCGTGGATGATGCCGCGTGGCAAATCGAGTTGATCGAAGCCGGATTGATAGTCTAGTTCGGCAAAAAGAAGCGCATTTTCGCTTGTCGTGAGGCACGCGACTAGCTCGGCCGACACTTGCCGCCACCATGAAAGTCCGCGCCAGTTGGGCATCTTCAAGGCAAATGTTGCGGCGACGGCGTGCATGCGCGCAAGTGCTACGCCCACTGCGCGACAATCGTCGGGCGTGGGATGGGCGATATCGTTGCCGGCCAAGCGGGTCACGAGCGCGGCAGGCCTTTCGCGCAGCGTGTGCAACACCGCACCATTGGCGGTGTTCAATGGCGCAGCGCAGGGGATGCCGTGCGCGTGCAGATGCGCCATCAGACCCATGTAAAAACCGAGATCGGCGCGCGGAATTTTCTCGAAGATGGTCAGCACGTATCGACCAAGCGTGGTGGTAACGAAGAAATTTGAATTCTCGACACCGGCCGCGATATTCTGGAAATCGATGATGTCGCCGACCGCGTAGGGTGCTACAAACTTACGTGCCTCATCAACACTGACAGGAGTGAAAACGCTCATGATGCCGCTGGCCTGCGCATCAAAGACAGCATCACACCCAAACGTATTTGAAGAGTCTCAATCTTACCGTTCGCCCTGAGGTATCGAAGGGCTTTAATGCCAGGTGGTGCCCTTCGATACGCGTCGCGTACCTTGTCTTGAGCCCGTCGAAGGGTCTGGGCGAACGATTCCAGAACGAACCGCATTGCCATCAGACCGCGAACGCTTTCATCAATTGATCGTTTGCCGTCGCGAAGCAAATCACCATTCGAGCAACACCCACATTGGCACGGAATATTTCACTTCCGGCCCGTCAACGCGGGTGAATTTGCCCTCACCCTTGTCGTCGATCAAGTAGTACGCGGGGCCAGCGGCGGGCTGAACTTTTTGCTGGTACAACTTGCCTCTGATCCGGTATTCGACGATGGTGTCGCCGCCCGCTTTGCGCGTGGTGATTTCCGGTTCCGGCGCGCCTTTGACATCCTGCACTTGCGGCGGCGTTTTCACATCCTCAAGCACGACAGCATCTTTCGGACGCGGGCGCGCCGCGCTTTGTGCGTACGCGGGCAGGCAGATCGACATGGTCAATGCGAATGTCAATGTGCGGATCATGTCAAAGACTCATTTCCAGTGCGCGCTCGCCCGGATTGGGCATGAAACTCCGGTCGGCGTAGTGTTCAAAAATCGCGTCGACCACTTGTTGCGGATCATCGATGATCTTGAATAAATTCAGGTCTTCGGCGTTGATGACTTTCTCATCCACCATCGTCGTTGCGAGCCAATCGATGAGACCCTTCCAGAATGTGCTGCCGACCAGGATGATCGGAATGCGGCGGATCTTGCCGGTCTGAATCAAGGTGAGCGCTTCGGTGAGTTCATCGAGTGTGCCGAAGCCACCCGGCATCACCACGTACGCCCCCGCATGTTTCACAAACATGACCTTGCGCGCGAAAAAATGCTGAAACGTGAGCGAGACATCCTGAAACCCGTTGCCGCCTTTTTCAAACGGCAACAGAATATTCAATCCGACGCTCGGGCTTTTGCCGGCCAGCGCGCCTTTGTTGGCGGCTTCCATCAATCCCGGGCCGCCACCTGAAACCACCGAAAACCCGGAGTCCGATAATTTCTTCGCGATGTCTTCGGTCAGTTTGTAGTACGGGTGGCTTGGCTTGGTGCGCGCGCTGCCAAAAATCGCCACTGCCGGTGCGACAGCCGCCAGCTTGTCCGCCGCCGTAACCATTTCGGCGATAATGTTGAACATCCACCACGAGTCGCGCGCGGCGGTCAGCGATTGCTGATGCAATTCGGGATCGGCGAGCTTGGGTATCTTGGACACCACCGCTGGATTGCCGTTGCCGCCAACGCTATCTTGCTTCAAAAGACCTGCCTCCCATGAGCGCCCATCCAACCGTCGAAAACCCCAAGCCGCGTTTGCTGCTGGTCGATATTTCCAGTTATTTCTATCGCGCATTTCATGCCATGCCGGACTTTCGTTCGCCAACCGGCGAGCCGACCGGCGCGATATTCGGCGTGGCCAACATGCTCAACAAATTGCGCGAAGAATACCCTGCTGATTATAGCGCCTGCGTGTTCGATCCCCGTGGCAAAACCTTTCGCGATGACATCTATCCGGAGTACAAAGCCAACCGCGAAAAGATGCCGGAAGATTTGGCGCATCAGATTGGCCACATCCGCGAGGTCGCCGAAGCGCTCGGTTGGCCGTGCATCGAAGTAGCCGGCATGGAGGCCGACGATGTGATCGGCACACTCACCAAACACGCCGTCGCGCGTGGCGTGGACACGATCATTTCCACCGGCGACAAGGATCTCGCGCAGTTGATCGAAGACGGGGTGCTTTGGTACAACACGATGTCGAATGAAAAATTGGGCGTAGCCGGTATTACCGAAAAATTTGGTGTGCCACCGAATCGCATCATCGATTACCTGGCGCTGATGGGCGATACCGTCGATAACGTTCCGGGCGTTGAGAAAGTCGGCCCAAAGACGGCGGCGAAATGGATTGCGGAATATGGCTCGCTCGATGGCGTGATGGCGAATGCGGCAAACATCAAAGGCGTGGTGGGTGTGAATTTACGGAAGGCGCTCGATTGGCTGCCGACAGGTCGCGTGTTGGTAACGGTGAAATGCGATGTGCCGCTACCGTTTGATTTCGACACGATTGATCATAAAGAACGCGATATCGCCAAGCTCGATAAGTTGTATGAGGGTTTCGGGTTCAAGGGAATGCGGGCAGCGTTGCATAAAGGCGGTGACGGGTTACGGGTGACGGGTGACGGGACTGAAGAGAGTTCTGCCAATGCGGTCTTCAAACAAGCACAAAAAGACAGCGGAGCCGCACGCTGGTCCGCAGGATCCCCTCTCCCCTCCGTGGGAGAGGCTCATTTGCGTAACGCGGAAGGCGGGAGAGGGGGTGCGTCGTTCATCGCGACTCGCCGCTACGAATGCATTTCCACTGAAATGCAACTCGACGCGTGGCTCGAAAAAATAAACAGCGCTGAACTTACCGCCCTCGATACCGAAACCACCAGCCTTGACCCGATGACCGCGCAAATCGTCGGCCTCTCATTCGCAGTCATCGCAGGCGAGGGCGCCTATTTGCCGCTGCGACACATCTACCCCGGCGCGCCCGATCAACTCGATTTCGACAAATCGATTGCCAGGCTCCGCCCATGGCTGGAAGATGCATCGAAGAAAAAACTCGGCCAAAACATCAAATACGATTTACATGTTTTCGCCAACCATGGCATCAATGTGGAGGGCTACCAGCACGACACCCTGCTGCAATCCTACGTGCTGGAAAGCCATCAGCGCCACGACATGACCTCGCTTGCCACCCGCCACCTCGGCGCGACCGATACTTTTTCGTTTGTTGTTGTCGGGGTAAAAGGCGATTCCAAAATCTGTTTCGATCTGGTGTCTATCGACCCCGCCACCAACTATTCGTCCGAAGATTCGGACGTCACGCTGCAACTGCACGGCACGCTCTATCCGCAAATTGCCACCGATGAAAAACTGAAATACGTTTACGAACAGATCGAGATGCCCACGTCACATGTGCTTCTGACGATTGAACGCAACG
>JANOKK010000513.1:0-1674 GCA_031419255.1 Betaproteobacteria bacterium | reverse complement strand
CATCCCTGCCCTTCGATACCTCAGGGCGTACGGACAATTGGCGAGTCGTGGTGGAGCAACTGTCGGGCAATGTGGCGAGCACGTGGAAGCACTTCGAAGAATCGGACACGGAATAAAAAACGCGTCGCAGAGAGCCGCTTTGTTTCGCTTCGCGCTGTCGAGAGTAGTTGCATTACAATCCACGTGGCACGGGCCCCGCTGGGCGGCGCGCAACGACGCATCCGCGACCGACGACTTTCACACGCAAATCCATGACAAAAAAGATGTTCCGGCAGGAAGCGATCGACGCGCTCCGGGAAAAATTTCTCGGCGAAGCGACCATCGCCCGTCCACTGCCGATGTGGGTCATGACCTTGCTCGCGGTGGGTGCCGCGGCGTTGATGATTGTGGTGGCGGTATGGGGCCAGTACACCCGCCGCGAACGCGTCGAAGGCTACCTGCAACTTGATGTCGGTGCGGCGAAAGTGTCGATTACTGACGCCGGGCGCGTGACGGAATTGCTGGTCAAAGAAGGCCAGGAAGTCAAAGCGGGTGAACCGATGTTGCGCCTGTCGCTGGATCGTTCCACGGCATCTTCGTTGTCCACAAGCGCGGTGGCGGCGGGGGAGCTTAACCAGCGGCGCGGCAGCCTTGAAAAAGAGCAGGAGCAAATCCGCGAACTCGCGCAGCAGCAATTGCAGCAGGTGAAGAAACGCATTGAGGATATCAAGCGCGAAGTTACGCAGATCGATCAGGAAATAAAGTTGCAAGGACAACGCGTGACGTCGGCCAAGGAGCAGGCGAAACGCTTCCAGCAACTTGCCAAAGAAAAATTTGTGTCCGATATTGTCGCGCGACAGAAGCAGGACGAAGCGACGGATCAGGAAATCCGCGTGCAGACCTTGCGTCGACAAAAATCCACACTGGAGCGCGACCTCTCGACGGCGCAACTCGAAGAGCCCGCGATTGCGTTGCGCGCGCGTTCGCAGGAAGAACAGAAGACGCGCGAAATCAGCGTGGTGCAACAAAGCCTCGCGCAGGAAGACGCGAAACGTGAGACGGTGATTCAAGCGCCGATCACCGGCGTGGTGACCAACATTGCCATCGCCTCCGGCCAATCAGTGACAGCCGACAGTCCCTTCGCCACTATCCTGCCAGCCGGCAGCAAATTGCAGGCGGAAATGCTGGTGCCGACGCGCGCGATCGGCTTTGTCACCAAAGGCAAGGACGTGGTGATGCGTTACGAAGCGTTTCCGTATGAACGCTTCGGGCAATATCACGGCGTGATCGCGGATGTGAGCCAGACGGTCTGGTCGCCCGGCGACAAGATCGGCCCGCTCGCGGTGCGCGAAGCGGCCTACCGCATCACGGTAAAGCTCGATAAACAGACGGTGGCCGCGATGGGTCAGGAAATTCCGCTGCGTTCCGGAATGCTGGTCAACGCCGATATCCTGCTCGATAAACGAAGTCTGCTTGAGTGGGTGTTCGAGCCGCTGTTGCAATTGCGGAGCCGGCTATGAGTGGCGGCTTGTTCGGGCGGCGTGTTCCGGTGATCTTGCAAAGCGAGGCGCCGGAATGCGGTATCGCCTGCCTCGCAATGGTCGCTGCCTACCACGGCCATTTAACCGATTTGTCGGCGATGCGCCTGCGGCTTTCACCGTCATTGAAAGGTGTCACGCTCAAACATATTTCGCA
>JANOKK010000512.1:0-1041 GCA_031419255.1 Betaproteobacteria bacterium | reverse complement strand
GTTCATCTTTCACGCGGACTGCGTGCAGGCGAACGCCAGCCGAATTGAGCGATGCCTCGATCGGTGCGGCAAACGCGTCGTCGCCAAGTGCCAGCAGCATTTCTGTTTCGACACCACCGGCGCGCGCGGCAGCCAACGCCTGATTGGCCCCCTTGCCACCGGGAAACGTTTTGAAGTCGCGTCCGAGAACGGTCTCGCCGACGGTCGGAATGTGCGACGCACGCACCACGAAATCGAGATTGGCGGAGCCGGCAACGAAAATCATGGTCGTCCCGCATCCATTTCGTTGACCAGCGATTGATAAACAAAGTTGTAGAACTTGACACTGATCTTGGGCGGGTCTTTCGCGAGCCCCTGCGGCAAATGTTGCATCAACAAAATCGCGATCAGTTTTTCGCGGGGGTCAATCGTGAAGTAAGTTGAGCCGGCACCTGACCAGCCGAACTGCCCGACCGAACCCGGGCGTCCCCGGCGCGCCACATCGAGCACCACATAACCGCCCAGGCCGAAACCCTCGGCATTGCTGAATTCGTTGACGGGCGGATCAAGATGGGTGAGATGGTTCATCATCATCAACTCGACTGTTTTGCGGCCGAGTATCGAAGCGTGATCGAGGCTGCCACCGTTGAGCAGCATCTGGCAAAAGCGAACGTAGTCGGCCGCGAGCGAAGCGAACGGGACTTCGCGTGCGGGCTTGACGCCAGGCCGCGGGCGTTGCGCTCCGACAGGGGCCTTACGCGAGTCGCCGCCAGGCGAGTGAGGGTGGGAGCTGGTCACGGGACGGGAGGTTATCCGCAGAAGCGCTGCGAGATCAAGCGACGGTGGGCGTTGCCGGATGATCGAGCTCATGGAGACCGGGTTGGCTGATCCCGGCGGCGGGCCGCTGGTCAATCGCACATCTTATAAATGCATTTATAAGATGCGCCTGGCCGCTTTTCCGCTGCCGATCCATGAAATGCCGCATCTGGACTGAGCTTTTTCATGGTCCTGTCGGACGCGCGCCCCGAGAACTTCCTGATGGCACATCTTATAAATATGTTT
>JANOKK010000511.1:0-2214 GCA_031419255.1 Betaproteobacteria bacterium | reverse complement strand
CGCATCGCCTCGATTTCAAAATTGATCACTACGCTGGGCGCGATGAAACTGGTCGACGAAGGCAGACTTTCGCTCGATACGGATGTCAGTGACTACCTCGGGTTTCAATTGCGCAACCCTAATTTCCCGAAGGACCCGATCACACTGCGCATGCTCCTGAACCATACTTCGTCGCTGCTCGATGACGCCGGCTATTACGGCGATTCGAGTCGCACGGCGCATTTCAAGGAAATGTTGGTACCCGGCGGAACGAAATATGGCACCGGTGCCATGTGGGCGAAGGTTGCGAAACCCGGTGCTCATTTTCAATATGCAAACCTGCCATGGGGGGTGGTCGGCTCTGTCATGGAACGCGTCACTGGCGAGCGATTCGATCGGCTGATGCGCCGTCTGATTCTGGATCCACTGAGTGTCAAGGGCGGCTATCACCCCGCCGATTTTTTAATGGATGACCTCAACAATACGGCCACGCTCTACCGGAAAGCCGTCGAGGTCAATGACAAACGCACCTGGCATCCCACCGGGCCGTGGGTCGCGCAAACGGATAATTACCGCCTCGAAAAACCGGTGCCGCAGGCGGATTCCGATTACGTGATCGGCACCAACGGCACCCTGTTTGGCCCGTGGGGAAACTGCCGCTTGACCGCGACTGGGCTCGGTACCGTGATGCTGATGTTAATGAACGAAGGCATGCACGACGGCAAGCAAATATTGTCCCGCCAACGCGTGAATGAAATGCTCTCGGTGCAATGGAGGCACGACCGCAAAAGCCGCAATGGCAACAGCAACGGAGAAGCCGCCTACGGCGATCATTTGCAGGCGATGAACGCGTGGGGACTCGGCGCGCAGATTTTTCTCGACCTCAGCGGGCCAGGGCGCGGAGACCGTGTCGTTGAAGGCGGCGGCATGAATGCTGTGGGGCATCTAGGCGATGCGTGGGGACTGACGTCGGCGATGCTGTTTGACCGCGCAAAAAAAAACGGACTGATTTTCATGACGGGCGGGCCGGGGTTTGATCCGGAAACGTATCCCGGAAAGTACTCGTCGTTTTTTCGGCACGAGGAGCAGATATTGACTGCACTGTATCGACGGGCGGTTGTGGGCTGCGCGCCGACAGCATTTAAAAAATGAATCCGGACGATTTGGTCAAACTCGTCGCGCTCTATTTCCCTCAGCTTCACCCTATTCCCGAGAATGATGAATGGTGGGGCAAAGGCTTCACGGATTGGGTCAATGTCAAAAAGGCCATGCCTCTTTTCGAGGGCCATTTTCAGCCGCGTGTTCCGTTAAACAACAATTACTACGATCAATCGCAATTGGAAACGCTAAAGTGGCAAATCAAACTTGCGAAACAATACGGCGTACATGGATTCTGCCACTACCACTATTGGTTTGAGGGCAAGCAACTACTAGAGACCCCGACTAATTTGATGTTGGATTCAAAGGATCTCGATTTCCCCTTCTGTCTCGCCTGGGCCAATGAAACCTGGTCGCGACGCTGGGATGGACAGGATCATCATATCTTGCAGGAACAAACCCACCGGCCTGACAAGACAATGTGGGAAATGCACTTCAACTACCTTTTTCGTGCTTGGAACGATCAGCGGGCAATCAAGATCGATGGCAGACAGGTGTTTCTCATTTATCGGCCACACAAGATCGAGAAGATCGGCGAAATGTTCGCGTATTGGCGGACACTTGCACAACAGCGTGGACTCTCAGGACTCTATTTCATCGCCATGAAACAAATGGAATATCCCGAGCCAGACATACTTAGTCACTTTGATGCGTCGATGCATTTTCAGCCCTTCGAGGCGCTTCATTCGCCGGACTATGAAGGCAATGCGGCTGCGCGTTCCGGTCGAATTAGAGAAATGCTGCGGCGCTTGCCTGAACCAATCAAAGTCATTCTGCGCGCCCTTCGCTACGAATTAATACCTAGACGCAAATTCTACGACTACGAGAAAGTCTGGAACCAGATTCTTAAAGTGGAACGCGACAACGGTATTCCTACTTTCCCCGGGGCTTTTGTGGATTGGGACAATACCGCCCGCTATGGCAAACGCGCGAGACTATTCAAAGGAGCCTCGCCGCAGCGCTTTGCGTATTGGTTCAGGCAACTTGTGCAAATTACGCTGTCGCGGCCGAAAGTAGAGCGGATGATATTCTTGAATGCGTGGAATGAGTTCAGCAATTTTCACTGATTCATGCCCA
>JANOKK010000510.1:0-8340 GCA_031419255.1 Betaproteobacteria bacterium | reverse complement strand
CCCCCCCCGCTTCCCTAGCATGTGGTTGGGTGACAGTCGCAAATACGTTGCCTGAATTCGCCAACGCGTCAAGTCTGCCATTCGCGGAATTTTCGTTCAAAAGGAGCATTCTGATTCTTAAAAGTCTTCAGAAAAAGCCTACACTTTTGCTGACTTCACTTTCAGGATAAGTATGCACAACGTTTTTTTCGTGGCCGCTGCTTTGGCAGAGGCGGAAAGTGGAATGGCAATGGCGCGACCGTCCGGGACGTTTGACCCGGCACTGCGCCGGCATGCGGTTGCCTGCGCGCATTGAGTCGCGCATATGACGCCGCGTCGCGATTTCGCGAGCATCAAGAATTTTGTGTCCGTCGTTGTCATCGCGCTTCTCGCTGCGATGGTGGTGTTCACGAGTCTGCCGAAGTCGACGGAGTTCATGCTGGTGTTGCACAAAGCCGGGCATCCGCTGGTGTTTGGGGTGACGGCGTTATTGGTATTGCGATTGCTCACGAATTTCAGCGGCATCGCGTCGCGTCCGTTGTGGATTGCCTACCTGTCCGCATTTGCGATCACGGTGCTGCTCGGGGCGACGACCGAGATTGCGCAATTGTTTACCCACCGAAATGCACGAGTTGCGGATGTGGTGAGCGATGCGATTGGCGCAGTCGCCTGCCTCGCGGGCCATGCCGCCATTCGCGGTCGTCGGCAACCCGCGATAGCGCGTGGTGCGCGGATTGCGCTTTGGAGCATTGCGGTTACGGCGGCACTGGTGGCGATGGCACCGTTGATGTGGTGCATAGCGGCGTATGCGGTGCGCGCCGCGAATTTTCCGGTGATTTTGCACAATACATCACGGCTCGATTTGTATTTTGTCTCAAAGGAATCCGGCAACATTTCGGCGGTGCCGATGCCGGCACAATGGTTGCAACGCAATGACTCGCCCGCAATCCGAGTCGCCATCGACCAGGGCCAGTACCCGGGCCTCCATGTCACCGAACCTTATCCGCAGTGGAACACCTATCGGACACTGGCGATCGATATCACACACCCGGGTGACGCCAAACTGACTATCGTGGTTCGCGTGCATGATCGCAAACACAACGATGAGTACAATGATCGCTTCAATCGAGAGATCACGATTGCCGCAAAGACGCGAACGGTTTTCCGGGTGCCGCTGAACGATATTCAACGCGGTCCAAAGCGTCGAATGTTGGATATGGATGCGATTGCCGACCTGAACATCTTTGCGTTAGGCCCCGTACCTAATGGCGAATTCCTGATTTCTAGGATTTGGCTGGAATAGCGGCGTGGCGACGTTCAAATAGCAATCCGTCAACAGGGGCGTATCGCCATTTGCAACTTCAAGTTGCATCTCCCGCGACTTCGCAAACAAGCACTTCCTTCTTTTGCCAAGCGAATACGCTCTCACTTTCCGATCAAGCGCGATGCAATCGTCATCTCGCCGATTGCGATGCTGCGCAATGTGCTTGCGCAGAAATGTTGGCGAAAGGACAAACATGAGATCGCTTCAATTCTATTTCTTGGCGCTTGCCGTTGCAGCTATCTCTGGTTGCACCACGCCCGGCACCACCCGCGAAAGCAAGCAATCCGCGAGCATCGTCGATTATCTTTATCCGAAGGCGTCACAGGCACCGCAACTGGAGCAGATTACGGCGACGTTGCGCCCGCCCGTGCGGGTGGGACTTGCATTTGTTCCTGGCGATCCCAAGTTGCGCACTTTGCCCGAAACTGAAAAGATGAAACTGCTGGAGCGCACCAAGTCAGCCTTCTCTCGCCATGCTTATATCGGCGCGATTGAAATCGTGCCCACGCAGTATTTGCAAGCAGGCGGCGGGTTCGAAAATCTTCAGCAGGTCGCGCGACTTTTCAATGTCAATGTGATGGCGATGATCTCGTACGATCAAGTTCATTTCACTGACAGCAATTCGCTCTCACTTTTGTATTGGACGATCATTGGTGCATACGTTGTGAATGGCAATGAGTTCGATATCAAGACGATGCTTGATATTTCGGTATTCGATGTGGCGAGTCGAAAACTGCTGTTTCGCGCGCCGGGCGTGAGCCAGATTAACGGCGGTGCCAGTTGGTCAAGTTACAGCGAGCGCGCCCGCGCGGCGCAAATTGAGTGCTATCAAAAGGCGGTTGAACAATTGATCCCGCAGTTGCAAACCGAAATGGATGCGTTTCGCGAGCGCCTCAAAACCGCTACCGATATTCGCATGGAACCGCAGCCGGGCTATCGTGTGAGTGGGGCCGGCGAATAGCAAAGTCTGGCCTTCAAAACCCTATATAGGCAGCGGCGTTCGGAGCATAATCCCTTAGAAATGCCCGCCAGTAGTCGGGTTCGTAACGAGAGTCTTGAAGCCAGGGACGGACGGGTACTCATTGAATCCGGACGTGGTGAGCTCGGCCTGTGCTGAGCCTGCCGAAGCATCGAACGTCAGACAAATTGGACTTGATCAGCGATTCCATAAACGTTGAGCACTCAATGCAAAAACTGAAATGCTGGCCAGCACTTTGCTGCATGGCCGCGCTTGTCTCCGGATGCGCGTCGCTGCCGAACGAGCGAACCAGCAATACGATTGCGGACATTCTTATTCGCAACGGTCGCGTGATCGATGGCACCGGCAACAGTTGGTTCGATGCAGATATCGCCGTTCGCGAAGGAAAGATTGTCGCCATTGGCAGGCTTGACCACTTCACGGCGGCGCGCACGATCGATGCGGCGCGACAAATTGTTGCCCCCGGTTTCATCGACGTGCATACGCATATCGAATTCGATTTGTTCACCCGTCCGACCGCTGACAATTTTCTGCATGACGGCGTCACCAGTGTCGTCACCGGCAATTGCGGCGGCTCGTACGATAGCCTGAAGGAATTCTTCGCGCGTATCGATCGGGAGCGCGTGTCAATCAATGTCGCCTCGCTGATTGGGCACAACACGGTGCGGCGGCAAGTGCTGGGCCTTGCCAATCGTGTTGCGTCGCTGGACGATCAGGCGCGCATGGAATCGATGGTGGTCGATGCGATGAAGCAAGGCGCGGTGGGACTGTCGACGGGGCTGCTCTATTTGCCCGGCGTCTATAGCAGCACCGAAGAAGTGATCGGCCTCGCGCGCGTAGCGGCAGCGCACGGCGGCATCTACGCCTCGCATATCCGCAATGAAACCGACAAAGTCATTGACGCCATTAACGAAGCGCTGTATATCGGCCGTGCAGCGAAATTACCCGTACAGATTTCACATTTGAAAGTCGGTGGTCAGGGAAATTGGGGGCGATCGCGCGAGATGCTCGCGTTGATCGACCGTGCGCGCGCCGAAGGTGTCGATGTCACGATCGATCAATATCCTTACACCGCGAGCAGCACGTCGTTGCAGGTGATGTTGCCCGATTGGGCGCGTGATGGCGGTGCCGGAGATATCAAGAAGCGCCTCGGGGATGCGCAACAGCGGAAGAAAATCGCCGGCGACATTCTCGATAGCGCACGCAGAAGCAAGCGGCCCGATTTCAGCTATGCCGTCGTCAGTCGTCACGAGACCGATGCATCGCTAAACGGCAAGAACCTTTCCGCGATCAACCGCGAAAAGGGCCGCCCGGCAACGATAGAAGCCGAAGTTGAAACCATGCTTGATCTGCTTGAGTCGGGTGGCGCGCAAATGGTATTCCATGGCATGAACGAAGACGACGTGCGCACCATCATGCGCTACCCGTTCAACGCAGTCGCGAGCGACGGCGGCATTCAGGATGGCAAGGGCCTGCCGCATCCGCGCAGCTACGGCACCAACGCGCGAGTGCTCGGCAAGTATGTGCGAGATGAAAAAATCATCACGCTGGAAGACGCGATTCGCCGTATGACTTCGTTGCCTGCGCAGAAATTTCAGTTGAAAGACCGTGGACTTTTGCGTGTGGGATCCGCAGCGGACATCGTGATATTCGACGACAAGAAAATTATCGACATGGCAACATTCGACAATCCACACCAATTTTCGACCGGCATCAGCCATGTATTCGTCAATGGCAAAAGCGTCATTGATGCCGGGCGGCACACGGGAATGCGCAATGGTGCCGCGCTGAAAGGGGCGGGCTTTCTTCCGGATCGGTGACACGTTCCAGAAATATTCCATAGCCTTCGGAATAGATCGGATCGGTGTTGACCCGATATCCGTTCGGTGCGCCAGGGTTTTTGGAAGGCGGACTTAAGAAGATACCGCAGCCATTTATGTGGCGACTTGTTTCGCCGCCGTCCAGCGCTGAAGTTTTTCACGCGCGCCATTGCGGGCGGGATCCATTCCCTCGTCGTGATTCGGCGTTTTCGCGCAGAGTTCGATCACGTAACCGTTTGGATCGCGAAAATAAATCGAATGCACGAAACCGTGGTCAGAAACGCCGCGCGTTTCAATGCCGGCCGCCTTGCCCTTCGCCAACATCGCTGGCAATACAGGGGCCTCCACTTCCAAGGCGATATGCAAGTCAAAATCATGCTGGGTTTTAAAGTCGAATGGCATGTCGGGTGCCTCGAAAAATGCGAGGTAGGAACCATCGTCCAGACGATAGAACGTATGCAAGGTTTCGGTCGTTCGGCCACTCTTGGTCTGGTTGATTTCGAGCGTCCCGGATAGCGGTAGGCCTAGAAAATCCTCGTAGAACCGCCGCGTCGCTTCCGAATCGCGGCATCGATAGGCGTTGTGATGAAGTTTTTGAATCATGTTCCAGTCACCTTTCAATTCCAATTCGTCAGGCGGCCACCATCGGTGACCCTTTGAGCGATGCCTGTTACTGCTCGCCGGTTAAAAATCGACAATTGACATGCCCGACTTGAGGTCGTTTTCGGCAGGCTGTGAAATATGCAATACGATTGTGAGCGCCTGATCAAGTCCTTCGACAAGCTCAGGACGGACGGTAATTCCAATTCTCAATCATTATTACTGTCATCCTGAGCAAAGCGAAGGATCTCGTCATGAGAAGATCCTTCGCTTTGCTCAGGATGACAGTACATATTTGAAGTGGAATTGGAATAACTCATTGAAACCGTTCGTGGTGCACTCGGCCTGCGCTGAGCCTGTCGAAGCATCGAACCACAGGCAAATTGGGCTTGATCAGGCCTTCAATTGATTGCATATCGTTGTAGAACCGCTCGATACCTGCATCGGCATTACACCCACGCCCGGTTATCGACAGTGCTTTCAAACGTCGCCCCCGGCACCACCATGTTCCATTTCACTGTCCAGTTGTAGGTGTCGTCGAAACGTTCGTGGGTATAGGGTTGCGGTGGCGCATTGAGGTGCCGCCAGGTCTGAAATTCTTTTGGATCGAGTAGCCCGCCAGCTTCATTGATCAAATAGTGAATGTAGGGCGTTGGATCCTTTTCCAATATTTCTACCGCGCGCGCCTGTGCCTTGAACATTTTCGCCAGTGTCGGGCCGTCGAGATCTTCGCCGGAGGCTTCGCTGCGGGTCGAATGCGATTCGATCAGAATCCGCAATCCCATTTTCTGCGCGACGCTGATCCACGGCTCCATCAGGCTCACCGCATCGACCTTGCCTTCGCGCAAGCCGCGATTCGTTTTTGCATCGTGCCGGCGTTGGTGGTCTTGATGTGCTGCTGTTCAAGAAAGCCTTCCATCAATTTCAGCGTTGTGAAATGCGAGCCGTTGTTCGGCGTCACCGCGATCGCCTTGTCTTTCAGCATCTCGGGTTCGTGGTATGGCGAATCGGCGCGCACGACGATCGCGAACGACGACATCGCCGCGCCGAGTGCGACGATCTTGCGTTTGCGCAGGCCGCCCGCGTCGGCTTCCACCGCGCGCTTCATGATGCCCCATTCGCACATGCGGAATTGATCGATGCCGCCGTCGTTGTAGGCGGCGTCGAGTGGGCGGTCGAATACGGAATCGAATTTCACGAAGTGCGAAGTGGTGACCTGCGCCATGCCGGGTGTGGTGACGAATTCGATATCGAGTCCCAGATCCTTGAACAAGCCCTCATCGCGCGCCACCAGCACCGGCAAGTCGTGGATCGCATTCATGATGGCTAGTTGTGGTTTTTTTGTCACTTTTGAATCGCGGGTCAATTCCTGAACAGGCATGATGGTTTCTCCAGTGGTGAATAGCGGGGCATGAGGAAATCAATAGTGCAAGGTTCGTTTTTTTCGCCGTGAATCTTTGCTTTACACGGCATACTTTACGCCAACGCTTCAGCGAAAATACGTGTTCCACCGCGCAGAACAACAGACCTATTCGTGCCAAAAATACCGCTTTACGGTGCCGTGCCCAGCCGCTTCACACTGCCCAAGCCGGCGATCGATTTCGATACCTTTGCATCACCGTAGTATTTGACGTCGCCGGAACCCGCCACGCTCACCGTAAGCGATTCCTTGGCCCATACCGTCGCGTCGCCAGAACCGGCAACTGCTACGCCGTCGATGGATTTGACGTTCACGGTGAGTTTCAGCGAGTTGGAGCTTACCGACAGATTTTTTCCTTGAAGCGAATTTGTAGTTGGCGGTCGTCCACAACGGTCTCGATCAGGGGCAGGATGTTGTCGTCGCCTTCGAGCACCACGCCCTCGGTTTCGCCTTGCACGATGGTCAACCTGGCGGGAATCGAAATCGAAATGCTGCTGAATCCAGCGATATTTCGGCTTTCGTTTTTAACGATGCCCGAGCCTTTGACGGAATTTCCGCCCCAGCCCCAATTCCAATCCCAGGCGTGTGCGGCTGGCGACAAGGCGATAGCGCCAGCGGTAAAAAATAACCAAAACAGACGCGGCAAATTAGCGAAGACATTCATGAACAAACTCCGAATTGGTTGGACTCTGAACGTTTGACGCATGAAATGAATCGTTTGGATTTACTGCGACGCCAATTCGCGCTTGATTTGCAGCGCGGTTGCGAGTGCCTGTTCGAGATTCATATCGCAAACCGTGACATGGCCCATTTTCCGGCCCGTGCGCGCCTCGCGCTTGCCATAGAGATGCAGGTGCGCCGTGGAATGTTTCAATACCGCCTGCCATTCCGGCGCGCTTTGCTTGTCTGTGCCACGCCAGACATCGCCAAGAATATTCAGCATCACCGCCGGCGTATGTTGTGAGGTGTCGCCCAATGGGAGGTCGCACAATACTCGCACCTGCTGCTCGAATTGCGAGGTGCGGCAGGCGTCGATGGTGAAATGCCCGCTGTTGTGTGGACGCGGTGCGATTTCGTTGATGAGCAGCCGCTCGCCACCCTCAAGGCCAACGACAAAAAACTCCACCGCCATCACGCCAACGTATTCAAGCTTCTCGGCCAATTGCATCGCGATTTGGCATGCTGCGTCCGCCAATGCGCTCGACACCCGTGCCGGCGCGATGGTGATGTCCAGAATGCCATTGATGTGCTGGTTTTCTGCGACCGGAAACAGCGCAGTCTTTCCATCGGCGGCGCGCGCCAGCACCACCGACAATTCCTGCTGCAACGGCAAAAATGCTTCGAGTACGCACGGCGCGCCATTCCAGGATTGAAATGTGGCCTCAAGTTCAGCGCGCGTTGCGATCCGTGCCTGACCCTTGCCATCGTAGCCGAAACGCACGGTTTTCAGCACGCCAGGTAATGTCACTTCACGCAATGCGGCGTCAATGTCGCCCGTCGTGCGGATCAAGGCAAATGGACCGACCGGGAAACTGTTCGACTTGAAAAAACTCTTTTCGGCAAAGCGATCCTGCGCGATGGCAACCGAGTGGCCGCTCGGGCGCACGGTGGTGCGCCGCGCGAGTTCGATCAAGGCTTCAGCGGGCGCATTTTCAAATTCCGTGGTGATGGCGGCACAGGTCTTCGCCATGTCTTCGAGTGAAATTGGATGCGTGTAGGCGGTATTGAGATGCCCTGTCGCGAATTCGGCTGCCGGCGAGAGGGGATCCGGATCCAGCACCGTCACGCGATAATCGAGATTGCGCGCGGCGATCGTGAACATGCGGCCAAGCTGGCCGCCGCCGACGAGACCGAGCGTGGCACCGGGGAGGATCACAGGATATCGGGTAACTGCATGGCGGCAACGCTTTCTTTCATGCGCTCGCGGTATTCGGCGAGTTTTTGCACGAGCGATGCATCCGCATTGGCGAGCAGACTGACCGCGAATAGGGCGGCATTGGCGGCACCTGCGTCGCCGATGGCGAACGTGGCAACCGGCACGCCTTTCGGCATTTGCACGATCGAATAAAGCGAATCCTGCCCGGCCAGATGTTTCGATGGCACCGGCACGCCGAGCACGGGAATGGTTGTCTTGCTCGCAATCATGCCGGGCAAATGCGCCGCGCCGCCGGCACCGGCGATGATGCACTTCAAGCCGCGATCCCGCGCGCTCTCGGCG
>JANOKK010000509.1:0-1091 GCA_031419255.1 Betaproteobacteria bacterium | reverse complement strand
GGAGTCGGCGTGTCGTCAGTTACAATCACTACATTCAGAATTTAACCGATTTTCATCGGACACGGATCTTGTTTTATCCCATCGCTCGCAGCGCGCTATTCGCCCTCGATCCTGAAATCGCGCATCACGTCGCGCTGCATGCGCTGAAAAAATTTCACAAGCTGTATCTGTCGCGACTGCTGGCCACCAAAATTTCCGCACCACGCGAGGTGATGGGTCTCAAATTCGACAACCCCGTCGGCCTTGCGGCGGGGCTCGACAAGAACGGCGAATACATCGATGCGCTGGCCGCGCTCGGTTTCGGCTTCATCGAAGTCGGCACAGTGACGCCCCGTCCGCAGCCGGGCAACCCGAAGCCGCGCATGTTTCGCCTGAAGGATGAAGAAGCGCTGATCAATCGCCTCGGCTTCAATAATCAGGGCCTCGATGCCTTCATCGCCAATGTGCAACGCGCAAAGTTCAAGGGTGTGCTGGGATTGAACATCGGCAAAAATTTCGATACGCCCATTGAAAATGCGGTCGATGATTACGTCACTTGCCTGAAGGGCGTATATCGATTCGCGCGTTACGTGACGGTAAATATTTCATCGCCCAACACCAAAGGCCTGCGCGATTTGCAGGCGGCGGAGCAATTGCAAAAGTTGCTTTCAACTCTGAAGGCCGAGCAAGCCAGGCTCGCAAAAAAACACAAAAAACATGTGCCTTTGGTGTTAAAGATCGCTCCCGATCTCGATCTGAAATCGATCCGCGACATCGCCGCGCTAACGTTGGAAAATAATTTTGAAGGCATCATCGCCACCAACACCACCATTTCGCGCGATGCGGTGCGCGATCATCCACTTGCAAAGGAAGCGGGAGGGCTTTCGGGAAAACCACTGTTTTCGCCCTCGACAGAAGTGTTGCGAGAACTCGTCAAAGCATTGAAGGGAAATATTCCGGTCATCGGCGTCGGCGGGATCAACTCCGGTGCGGATGCGAAAAAGAAAATGGATGCGGGTGCCGCATTGGTGCAGATCTACACCGGGTTTATTTATCACGGTCCAGATTTGATTCGCGATGCGGTGAGGGCGATTTCCGCTAAATGAGGCGGA
>JANOKK010000508.1:0-1900 GCA_031419255.1 Betaproteobacteria bacterium | reverse complement strand
ACTTGGCGGGATCCACTGAATTGGCTTTTTTCATCGCCTCAATCATCGCCATCGTGCCATCATAAAAGTACGGCGCATATTGTTTGACTTCGCCGTATTTAGCATTGAACGCACCCAGAAATTCTTTGCTCGCCGCTTCGGACGGCAAGCCCGCCTGCGAACAGACAAAACCTTCCGCTGCGTCGCCCGCCATCTTCGCCATTTCGTTGGTGCAGGCACCATCGCCGAACACGAATACGGCCTTGATGCCGAGCTCGCGCGCCTGTTTCAGCAATGGGCCGCCAGTTGCGTCCATGCCGCCGTGGAAGACCACGTCAGGATTCTTGCCTTTGATCTTGGTGAGAATCGCCTTGAAATCGGTTTCCTTGTCGGTGGTGCGCTCGCGAGCGATCGGATTGACCTTCGCCGCCTTCAATGTCTTTTCGACTTCGTTGGCAAGACCTTCGCCGTAAGCGGTCTTGTCGTCGATCAGCGCGACTTTTTTGCCCTTCAATTCGTTGGCAATGTACGTTGCCAATGCGGGGCCTTGCTGATCATCGCGGCCAACGGTGCGGAACACATTCTTCAGGCCGCGCTCTGTCAGCGTCGGGTTGGTAGCGGAGCCGGAAATCACCGGAATGCCGGCCTTGTTGTAAATCTCGGAAGCCGGAATCGTCACGCCGGAATTCAAATGGCCGATGACCGCTGCGACTTTGGCATCAACCAGTTTCTGCGCCACCGTGGTGCCGACTTTCGGGTCAGCCTGATCATCCTCAGTCATGAACTGAATTTTCAGTACCTTGCCGTCGATCTTGATCTTCTTGGCATTGGTCTGATCCACCGCGAGGCGAACGCCATTCTCGTCATCCTTGCCCAAGTGGGCGATCGAGCCCGTCAGGGGGCCAGCGTGGGCGATCTTTACCGTGACCGATGGCTCAGCCGGGGCTTCGGCTTTTGGCGCGGGTTTGGGTTCTTCCTTACTGCAACCCACGACACCGGCAGCCAGCATCGCGGCGAACAAAATCTTGTAGGACGTTTTCATCAGGGGTACTCCAAAATGAGGGTGGAAAATCGACGCCGATTGCGAACGCGCGGCAGTGGCAAAAGCGCAATTATGCGAATGGAATTTGCGCCTTGTCAAACACTTTGAGAGGGCCGTCATTCACAAGATGGAAAAGGCGATTCAGGTGCCCGGCTTTCAATGTGAGCAACCGCTTACTTCAGCGCCAACACCCACTTGACAAGGGTTGTGATGTCCTCATCCTTGATATGACCGTTTGGCGGCATCGGAATGGGGCCCCACGTTCCCATGCCACCTTTTTTGACTTTGTCGATCAACAACGCTTCGGCTTTCTTGTCGCCTTTGTATTTCGCGGCAATCTCCTTGAAACCGGGGCCAAGCACCTTGGCATCCACTTTGTGGCAAGCCATGCAACCGCTCTTGGCGGCCAACTCTGTATTCGCGTGAAGGGTACCGGTGAAGGCAAGGGTGAGGGTGGCGAGGGCGGCGAGACTGAATCGTTTCATGAAAATCTCCGACGTGTGAAATGCTTGAGAATGATTGAGGGTGAACGGCAGCCGGCACTATAGGCGGTTTCACGCGCTGCTGCAATTGGCGAATTGGCGGCGATGACGACGCCGAATTTAACAACGATTTCACGTTCGTTGTCGTTGACGAACTTGGCAAGGGCGGTTTGACGGCCACGTCTTTTCCCGCGCGCGTGAACTTTTCGCGGCAATCGTGCCGTCGCAAGTATTGCGCTGTGGTTTGTGCTAATTTGTGCGCTGTCCGCCCAATTCCCTTTGGAGTTAGCCATGCCACTCGCCGTCGTCGCCGCTATCATCTTGTTGTTGAAACTCGCCGAAATCGGCCCACCCGCGAATTGGTCATGGTTCTGGGTGCTGATGCCGTTCGCGGTGC
>JANOKK010000507.1:0-1689 GCA_031419255.1 Betaproteobacteria bacterium | reverse complement strand
TTTCGCGAACCAGAAATTGGTAGAAGCGCTTTACCGCCGAGGTGAGGCGCGCGGTCGAGCGTGGACTTGCATGCCGATCCTCGATGCGATGTGCAAGATAGGCCTGCAAATCTACCGCGCCTGCGGTGTCCAGCGCGGCGCGGCCGGAACGGCGAAGCCAGTCATCGAGCTGCACGATATCGCGGCGGTAACTCTCGATGGAATTCTTGGCGAGGCCATCGCTGAGCCAGAGGTTGTCGGCGAATTGGTCGATCAGCGGATCGCGGTCTTCCATAAATTACAAGAGCAATGCACCCTCGTGCTTAAGCAGCCACTGCTTGATCGCGAGCGGATTTTCCAATTTGCCGCCCATGAACCCGCCCAGTCCGCCATTGGCCGCGACGATGCGATGACAGGGCACGATCACCGGGATCGGGTTTTGCCCGCAGGCGGTGCCGACTGCGCGCGGGGATGAGCCGACCGAATCCGCCAGCGCCCCGTAGGTCATCGTTGCACCGGCGGGAATGTTGCGCATGCCCTGCCACACGTCCAGTTGATGTTTGGTGCCGGCAAGTTTCAGCGGAAGATCGAAAATGAAATTCGGATTGTCGAGATAGGCCATCAATTGCACGCACACCAAATGCGCGATGGTGTTGGATTTGGGCGCCTTGGCGGCGGCGTTTGCGGGCAGAAAATGCAGGCCGAGCAAATGCCGGTCGTCGGCGACGATGCCAAGCGTGGCGAAGGGCGCCTTCAGGCAGGCCGCGAATACCAGCCTGTCGCCGGGTTGGTCACTTTTCATACGGTAATTTTGCGCGTGATATCGATGTCCGGCAACGTGCGCGCGATCAACGCGGCCAGGTCGCTGGCGACAGCCGGTGCAATGGTCGCGCCCGGATGACGCACGCGGTTCGATGCAATCAGGCCGCGCCGGCGCAGAATTTCCTTGCGGATAGCGAGCCCTGGCTGCTGCTCGAACACGATCAGCGCCGCGAAGCGCGCGTACAACGCATGGACGCGGTCGAAGTCTTTCGAATTGGCCGCATCCACCATTGCGCGCAGCACTTCGGGAAACGCGAAACCGGTATTGAATCCCTCCGAGCCGGCGTCGAGATCGAACGGCGCGTACAAGGCGCCGAGGCCACTCAGTATCGATACCCGGCGCGGCAGGGCGGATAAGCCCGCCCGCAGCGCGCGGATTTTTGCCGGCGTTGGTACTGCCTCGGCCTTGATACATTGCACCGCCGAAACCTCATTGACGATTCTCAACACCAGTGCCACGGACATATGGACTTCAGTCGAGGCGGGATGATCCTGCAGCACGATCGGTAGCGCCGTGGCGGTGGCGACGCGCTGATACATCGCGACGATGCGTTCGTCGTTTGGCACCGCTTCCTTTGCGGGTGCGATCATTACCGCATTCGCGCCAAGGTCTTCCGCCATGCGGGAAAGAAATGCGGCGGCCGACGTGCCGGTATGGCTCGCGCCGACGATGATCGGGATGCGCGTGTTCACCACCGCCACCGCCGACTTGATCAATGTTTCACGTTCGTGGTCATTCAGACGATTGGATTCGCCCAATACGCCGAGAATCGTGATGCCATCGACGCCGAGTTCCACCATGAATTCAATCATCCGCCGCCACGAGGCGAGATCAAGACTTTCATCGTCGCTGAACGGCGTGGCGAGGATCGGGATCACGCCGGAAAA
>JANOKK010000506.1:0-1927 GCA_031419255.1 Betaproteobacteria bacterium | reverse complement strand
GCGCGCACCACGTCGTAGCGCGTTTCCAATTTGTCGATATCGTAAGGCGAGGCGTTCGGCACGACGATCAACTCGGCCCCGGCAGCTTTGGCGGCGGCGACGGGTTCAGCGAACCACACGTCTTCGCAAATCAACACGGCGATTTTCACGCCATGATGGTCGAAGACAAACGGTTGATCGCCCGTTTCAAAATAGCGTTTTTCGTCGAACACTTGATAATTCGGCAATCGTTGTTTCAAATACGTGCCGACGACGCGGCCGTTTTCCAGCAGCGACGCGGCATTAAATAATTTTCCCGCCTTCAATTGCGGGTGGCCGACAATGATCGATATTTCACGCGTTTGCCGGGCGAGATCCAGCAAGGCAACCGCGCAAGCGAGTCGAAAATCGCGTCGGAACAGCAAATCCTCGGGCGGATATCCGCACAACGCCAATTCCGGTGTGATGAGCAACGTCGCCCCTGCCGCCTTCGCGCGCTCCGCGTAATCGAGAATGCGCGCGACATTGCCGGACATGTCACCCAAAGTCGGGTTCATTTGCGCGATGGCGATTCTCATTTTTTGCGTTTGAATTTTTGGCGGTTGAATTTGTCTCTATTATACGATTCAACATTTTTCGCTGAAACACCACCTGATGCGCGAAGTCAATCTGAAAGTCCTCGATACGCTCGCCGACATTCTGCCGGCAGAATGGGACGCGCTTGTCAACGCGGCCGGCGGCAATCCGACACTGCGGCACGCATTCTTGCAATCGATGATCGACGCCAATTGCACGACCGTCGACGCCGGTTGGCTGCCGCAATTCCTGACGCTTTGGCGCGAACGTGAAACCGATGGCCGCGAAAGTCTTTGCGGCGCGGTACCGCTATACATGAAGAGCCATAGCTACGGTGAATACGTTTTCGATTGGGCCTGGGCCGAAGCCTATCAACGGCACGGAATGGACTACTACCCGAAGCTGCTTGTCGCCGTGCCATTCACCCCATGCAGCGGCGCGCGGCTGATGGCCCACACCACCGCCGACCGGAAAATCCTCATCGACGGCCTTCTCAATCTCGCGACACAGAGCGATGTTTCATCGCTGCATGTGCTATTTCCCAATCACGCGGAACAACAAATGCTGATTGACGCCGGCATGATGCCGCGCACGTCGATTCAGTTTCATTGGCGCAACAACGCCTACCGCCACTTCAATGACTTCCTCGTGACATTCAGTCACGACAAACGCAAGAAATTAAAGCAAGAGCGCCGCAAAGTCGTCGAGGCTGGCATCACATTTCGACGGCTCACAGGAGAAAATATCCGCGACACCGACTGGGATTTCTTCGCGCGCTGCTATGGCCGCACCTATCGGGAGCACCTCTCAACGCCTTATCTGAACCGCGAATTCTTCGGCCTGATCGGTGAACGCATGCCAGAGAATATTCTGCTGATCATCGCCGAACGCGAGGGAAAGCCAATTGCCAGCGCGCTCAATTTGTGGGACGTGAACACGCTCTACGGCCGCTATTGGGGCACCACCGAATTTCACTCAGGCTTGCACTTTGAAACCTGCTACTACCAGGCATTGGAGTTTTGCATCGAACGCGGCATACAAGTTTTTGAAGGCGGCGCACAAGGGCAACACAAGCTTGCACGTGGGTTTTTACCCGTGAAATGTCATTCGGCGCATTGGTTGAAAGATGCGCGATTTGCGCGGGCGGTGGAGGATTTTCTGGGACGGGAGAGTGGCGGGATTGAACGGTATGTGAACGAATTGGAGGGGAGTAGTCCTTTCAGAAGTTCATTGTGAGTCTGGCACGCGCCACCAATCGGATTCTTGTCCGACTGATGCAATTGAGCACATAAGGCACACGATGCTACAATATCTGTGTGAAACTCAAGAAGCCCATTCGCTGGAGCGCGGAGAAAAACCTGGAGCTTAAACA
>JANOKK010000505.1:0-2764 GCA_031419255.1 Betaproteobacteria bacterium | reverse complement strand
CTGCGGTAGCCCGCGCCGCTTCAGCAAATCCAATCGCAGCGCACCGGCATCCTCAGGCTGCAACACGATCCTTGTTGCCGCCGGGGAGGGCGAATTCGCGGCGTCGCGCGGGCGCATCAGCCACAGGAGGCTGCTGCCGGCGACGGCCGCTTGCTGCAAACGTCTGAGCGACAGCGGATTGACCCACGTCGCGTTCAATCGCAACAGCACCGCACGGCAGGCACCGCTTTTCAATCCCTGCTCGGCCGCCCACAATGCGTCATCGGTATTTTTGCTGCGCACGATGGCCAAGTGTTGCAGATCGATGCCGCATTGCGCGAGCGCGGGCGCATAGGGAATCCACGCCTCGGCATGTGGCAGCACCCACAGCAGGTGTGCCGTATCACCGGGGCCGGGGCGTGGGGCGGTGGTGCCGAGCCCTTTCATCAGCAGCGATAATTCGCCGACGCCGACGTGATCGCAAAGAATTTCGGTGATACCCGGCCGCGCCCAGCCGCCGCCGATCAATTCCTGGTCGAGTGCTTGGAAGCCACTACGAAGTTCATCGCCGCTTTCTCCCATATGGGCCCGGCCAAAATCGCCCATGCGGAAAATGCGCGGATGCGCGAGTAAGGATGCGGCCAATGCCGCGTTTGAAGAGGATGATCCCATAACTGTATATTCGTACAGTTTTATGATTTTGGCAAGTGCTGATATTTGGCGCGGTGGGATAAGTGCCTGTTGCCCGGAATATCGTCCCCGCGTTATTGACCGCGCTCAAATCAGCTTCAAAGGCGAGAGGAATAAACCAGTGTCCCGACCCAGAAATATCGATACATGAAACGGCGTCTTTTTCCGCATGGCGGTTTCGGCGCACCAGCGGTGCGCCCTCGTCGTTGCCATAGCGGTGCGCAGCCTGCCCCGGCAAGTAGTAGGCTGGGGTCGCCTCCTCGTGCCTTGCCACGCGAAAAAATCCATCCGTTTCATTATGTATCGCTATTTCTGGGTCGGGACACTAGCCGCAGGCGGTGATCGTTGACCGTAATCACTTGGGAGAAATCGTCATGAGTCAAAATGATCGTCGTGAAATGTTGAAAACCACTGGCGTTGCGGCGCTCGGCGCGATTGCTGGCTGTGCGTTGCCCGGCACTGCGGGAAGTGATATGAAAACGTTATTCCCGGTCGCAACCACCGTGATTCCCATCGTCGGCAGTGCTGATTTGTTTCCGGTACGGCGCATTTATTGCATCGGCCGCAACTACGCCGCACACGCGCGTGAAATGGGCTCGGATCCGACGCGTGAGCCACCGTTTTTTTTCCAGAAACCGACCGATGCGATTCAATTCGTTCCGCTCAATACCGTGGTCGATCATCCCTATCCCTCCCTCACAAAAAATTACCACTACGCAGTCGAGCTGGTGGCGGCACTCAACAAGGGCGGGCGCGATATTCCGATCGAAAAAGCGCTTGAGCATGTGTACGGCTACGCGCTCGGCCTCGATATGACGCGGCGCGATTTGCAGCGTGCCATGGGGGACCAGAAAAAACCGTGGGAGATCGGCAAGAGCTTCGATAAATCGGCTCCCGTCGGGCCGCTGCACCCGGCATCGCAGATCGGGCATTTCAAGGAAGGCACCATCTGGCTGAAGGTCAACGGCGTCATCAAACAAAACGCCAATTTGAGTTTCATGATCTGGAGTGTCGCCGAACAGATCAGCAAGGTATCGGAAGCCTTCGAATTATTTCCCGGCGACATTATTTATTCCGGCACGCCGGAAAACGTCGGCCCGGTGGTGAAGGGCGATGTGATCAGCTGCCATATCGATAAGTTGCCGGACTTAAGCATCAAGATCGTCTGAGGCATCCGCGCGGTCGCCGTCGCCCCAACGACTTCGGTCAGCGAAAAGTCACGATCGTTCGGCTCCGACAGCGCTTGCGTATCAGCGGCGACTAACCGATGATGGTGTTCGCCACCGTCGCGCACAGGGCTCACCGCTGCCGCCATGATTCTTTCCGACGCCGATCTTCCACGTTACGCTGAATCGCTCAACGCGTGCTGGGTGCAGGACATCGATTGTTCGCGGGTGCGTTGGGCGAACGCGGCGGCACTGCGGTTGCTGCGCATCGCCACATTCGAGGAACTTTACGCGCGCGATTTCACACCGCGCTCAGAGACGTCGCGTTCACGGCTGGCGATTTACTTCCAGCGCGTGTATGCCGGTCAGCGCGTGCAGACTCAGTGGACATCGCTGTCGCAGGTCGGTCCGATTTCGTTTCTCGCCGACATTCACGGCTGGGTCGGCAACGATGGACAGCGCATGCTGTTTTTCGACGCCCGCGATATCGCCGATTCGGTGTGCGCGGAAGGCTTGCGGATGATCGACGCGGCACGCCATTCGACGGCATTTTTTTCGCTCTACTCGCTGGACGGTCGCCTGCTTGAGCGCAATGCATCGTTTGTGCGCGAATTCGATGCCGTGCTCGATGGCGAGGGCGATCGATTTATCGCCTTATTCGCAGATACGGTGGAAGGCGAACGCATCCGCAACACGGTAGTGACGGTTGGCGAATACCGCGCGCGCTGCCGCGTCGTCACCCCCAAAGGAATCCGCTGGCATATGCTGTTTGCACGCACCATTCTCGATGCGGTGGAAGCGGCGCGCGTGATTCACATGGAAACCTTCGATATCGACGATCAGGTCGCCGTGGAATTCCGCGCGCGGGATTCGGAAGAGTTGTTGCAGCAAATCGCCGATGAAATTCCGCATCCGGTCGCCTACATCAA
>JANOKK010000504.1:0-1594 GCA_031419255.1 Betaproteobacteria bacterium | reverse complement strand
GTGGCCTATTTCGACGAAGACACCGGCAAAACCTTCGAATTTCTCACCAACAACCTGACGCTGCCCGCGCTGACCTTCTGCGCGCTCTACAAGCAGCGTTGGCAAGTCGAGTTGTTCTTCAAATGGATCAAGCAGCACTTGCGCATCAAGTCGTTCTTCGGCACCAGCGAGAACGCGGTCAAGACACAGATCTGGGTCGCCATTTCCACCTACGTGCTGATCGCGATCATCAAGAAAAGACTGCACCTGAATCACTCCCTGCACGAAATCTTGCGCGTGCTGAACCTGAACATGTTCGAGACGACACCGATTCCCGCCCTGCTCAAACCCTCATTCGAACCAGACCAACCGGGCGTTTCCCCAAATCAGGGAAATCTGTTCTGAACGTTGGGACACTAGTGAGTAGAACACTCAGG
The DNA here is from genome assembly GCA_031419255.1 of Betaproteobacteria bacterium. Lineage (GTDB taxonomy): Bacteria > Pseudomonadota > Gammaproteobacteria > Burkholderiales > Usitatibacteraceae > UKL13-2. Next base: position 1,178 of record JANOKK010000504.1, on the reverse strand, counting down.
GCAGACCATCGCTTCTGATTGTCGCAAACTTACTTCGGCCGCTTCGGTGGGATAAAGCCTCTCCGCCCAGCCGCCAACGTAAAATGCGTTTCCGATTTGACATACCCCATGACTTCCGCCACCTCCAAAAAATCACCCTCGTTTGCCGATGAACCCGCGCTGCTGCCCAACAGCACCGTTGCGCTCGCCGACCAGCCCGCTCCCATCCTCACGCCCGCCCTCACGCCTGCCCAGCGCATCTTCAAACGCCTGATCGAAGAGATCGAGAAAATTGAAAATCGGCAGCAGGAGCTCGGCGGATTGCTGGACTCATTCCGCTCATTGTTCGCGGCCAAGCTGCATCCGCTGCAGGACGAGCGCGACACGATACATCGCGCGCTGGTGCTGTTCCTTGATGCGCAGCTGTTGCGCGATGGCTGGTCCGAGTTTGACCGCAGCACCATGCGCCGGGTGCTTTGCAAAATGGCGGAGCTGCTGTTTGGCGGCAAGTATCACGATGAGATGGAAGTGCTGTTCGACCGGCACAGCGAGTTCTCACTCGCGGACCGCACCGCTGAACAGAAGCGCGAATTGGCGGAGGATCTTGAGGCCGCGTTTGGCGTGGATATGAAGGCGGCGGCGGATAGTGAGCAGACGCCGGAGGAGATGTTGCGGGAAGCGCTGCGGCAACTGGAAGCGGATGAAGCCGCGGGCGCGCAGGCAGACGAGGCGAGGGCGGCCATCAAACGTAACACCCGCAACACCCGCAAATCCGCGCGCATGCGCGAAGAAGAAAAGCAGGCGCTCGATGCGGGCAATCTCTTGAAGCAAATTTATCGCAAGCTCACCAGTGCGCTGCACCCGGACCGCGAGACCGATCACGAGGAACGGCTGCGCAAGACCGCGCTGATGACCGAGGTGAACAAGGCCTACGCGGATGGTAATTTGTTAAAACTGCTGCACCTGCAGTGGGAAGCCCTGAAGATCGATGCGCGCGCGGCCGGCGCGATGGCCGATGACAAATTGAAAGTGATCAATCAAACGCTGGCGCAGCAGCGCGATGAACTAAAGGTGGAATGCCGCGAGCTGGAGACCATGATCCGCGAGAAATTCCACCTGCCGCCCACCGGCGCGCTGACGACGGCGTCGCTGCAGAAAGCGCTGAAGTCCCAGGCCGCCAATGCGCGGATCGGCAATGG
>JANOKK010000503.1:0-2314 GCA_031419255.1 Betaproteobacteria bacterium | reverse complement strand
ACTTTCGACGCGGGATTGGTGAGGATGTTTTGCGAATCGATAAGGATATTTCCACCATTACCGCCGTACGCGTTGGCGGAGATGGCACTATTGCGCAGGAGCAACGCGTCTCCATTGAGGTCAAGATTGCCGCCATTGCCGCGACCGGTCAACACCTCTGCCGTGACGCGCGAGGTATCGATACCAATGGTGCCCGGCGAGACAATGGTCAGGTTGCCGCCACCGCCGCTGAATGCGCTGGCCGAGACCACACTCTCGCGCAGAAAGATCGTGGACGCCGCCACGCCGATACTGCCGCCAACACCGGTGTCGGCTGAGACCTGCGCCGTTATTCGCGAGCGATCGAAGAGCATTCCACCTTTGGCGGTGACCAGAACGCTGCCGCCGCTGCCGCTGAAGGTATTGGCGGAAAGGCGGCTCTCGCGCAGCGCAATCGTCCCACCCGCCACACTGATGTTGCCGCCGCTGCCAAATCCGCTCGCAACATCCGCAGTAATATCGGCATTATCAAACGCGACGGCTCCCGGCGATTGCACGCGCACACTTCCGCCGGCGCCGCTGAAGGCGTTCGCACTCACTTTCGTGCCCATCAGTGTCAAGGTTGAACCGGAAAGCAAAATATTGCCGCCGCTTTGAATTCCGGATGCCACCTGCGCCGTGATCGAGCCTGCGTTCGTCGCAAATGTGCCGCCGGAACGGATCGATACGTTTCCGCCCGTGCCACCCGCTGAACTGGCCGTCAATTTGCTCGACTTTTGCGAAAACGATCCGGCTTGAATATCAATATTGCCGCCGCTGCCGGTACCGGAATTTACTTCTGCGCTGACCACACTGTCATCGACAATATTCATCGCGCCGCCGGCCACCATCCGGATATTTCCTCCGTCGGCAACTTTAGCGCTCGTCAATATCTTTGCGCCCGACAGGTCGATCCCGCCACCAGACTCAATCGCAATGTCTCCGGCATCCGCCAACGCGTCGCTGCGCGCAGAAATCGAACCGCCGGTGGTCATGTTCAATCGGTCGGTCAATGTGATTGAAATATTTCCACCGGCACCCGGCCCAATGGTGCCTGAATTGATTTCGCCACCGTCGCGAATCAACGCGCTACGGGCGCGAATGTTGATCGAGCCGCCCGCGCCCGCGCTATAGGCGCGCGCAAAAATGCCAGCAAACGAATTCGGATCGGGTCGGGAAACGGTGAGCGCGCCGGAAAGCCGAATGTCGATCGAGCCGCCGCGACCAAACGCGCGCGCGTCGCTGGAAATTTGCCCGCCCAGCACATCGAGATCGCGCGCAACTATTCGCACCTCGCCGGAAATGCCGCTACCTTCACTCTGTGTCTGGATGAGGCCGCCGTCAAGAACCCGCACGCGGTCGGCAGTGATCTCGATCGTGCCGCTGTCGCCGCTGGCAAACGTGTTCGAGACAATGGCACTGGCCTTGGGATTGAGACCCAACAAACTTGCGCCGGAAACAACTACGTCTCCGGTTGCCACGATCGACACACGCCCGCTATTGCCGGTCGATCGGCGCGCGGCCGAACTGCTTATTTCGCCACCGTCCAGGACTTGAAGACTGCCAGTCGAAATCGAAATCGTCCCTGCGAAACCGGTGGAATAGGCATTGGAAAAAAAACCGCTTGGTATCGACTGCCGGCTGAGTACCTCCTTCCCATTCGCAAGCGCCGCCCCTTCAAGGCGGTCTCCCCGCACGAGGATGTCTTTCGCGTTGATGACCATCGGCCCACCCGCGCCACTGCCACGGCTGGAGGTGTCAATCTGCGCGCCACCGACGAGAGCAATCGTGTCCGCATTCACGGTCAGCCCTTGCGACGCACCCGAAGATAACGCAACTGCCTGGATGGCCGTCGCACCGGTCAAAGCAATGGTCTTCGCGGTGACCGATACGCGCCCGGTATCTCCCCCGCCAAAGCTGTTCGAGACAATGTATTGCGCGGCATTTGTCGGATCGTTGGTCATCACCAGATTACGGCGCACCGCGATATCGATATCGCCCCCGCGCCCGGTGGTGCAGCCGAAATCGCAACTGGTGTCGACCGCGCTCACGTCCTCCATGATCATGTCGTTGGCGCGAATCGTGATCTTGCCTGCATTGCCTCGGCCAAATGTCACCGCATTCACCACGGTACTCTTGAGTGCCAAGATACCACTTGCGTCGATATCGATTTCGCGGCCATTGCCCAAGCGCGAATTGGCCAAAAGCTGCGCTTTCTCGAAAAAAACATCGCCGCCACGAATGACGATACGACCGCCACCATTGCCTGTGGCATTTTCATTGACCGCGATGATGG
>JANOKK010000502.1:0-1278 GCA_031419255.1 Betaproteobacteria bacterium | reverse complement strand
CACGTCGCAATTCGCGCTTCGCTTTGTCATCCTCCGGCGTGAACTTGCCGAGCGCTGCGAGTGCCGATTCCACGTCGCCGATTTCGCGCTCGATTGCGATGCGTGTGCGTTCGGGTCGGTGACGATACGCGGATTCAAGGTATAGCCTTGCCACGCGCTGGCTCGACGCCCGCACGCGACCGGCAGCGAGTGAGGCATCCATCAACTTGGCGTTGGGAAGTGGCGCGGCGGCCTTTGGCGCAGTCTTGGCGAGCGCGGGAACGGCGGCAAACGCCAGAAAAAGTAAAGCGATCGATGTTGCAACGGTTTGGCGGATTGAATAATTGGATTTCATGGTGAGAGAGATTTGGACAATTGAGAACGATTGGTGATTCGGTAGCGACCGCCCTCGAACAGGCGAGTGCGGCGAGCGAAAGCGGCGAAACGATGCACTATCAATTTACGGTGCGAATATTTCACGCCGATGACGATCGATTGCGAGTGCGACGACCTGCGGAAAATTGCCGCCATTCGACTTCACGTTGTCACAATTTGCAACTATGTTCTGCCGATGGACTTGATACTCTGGCGGCACGCGGACGCGGTGTCCGTGAAAAACGCAAGCGAACCCGATTTCCAGCGCCGCCTCACCGCCAAAGGGCGCAAGCAGGCCGCGCACGTCGCGATGTGGCTGGAGCGCCACCTTCCCGATTCGACCAGAGTTCTGGTCAGCCCGGCGGTGCGCGCGCGCGAGACGGCCGATGCGCTCGACCGGAAGAGCCACATCATTCCGGAGTTGATGCCGGGAGCTGCCGCCGCCCACATCCTGATCGCTGCCGGCTGGCCGGAAAATCGGCACCCGGTACTGATAGTGGGTCACCAGCCCACGCTCGGTCAGGTGGCATCGCTGCTGTTGTTCGGCGAAGAGCGGAACTTGTCGATCCGCAAAGCGGCCGCGTGGTGGATCACGGATCGCGCGCGCGAAGACGAAGAACTGCCACTGACACGCCACTCGCGGCTAACGTTGCGCGCCGCAGTTTCACCTGACTATCTCTAGTGTCTCGACCCAGAAATAGCGATACATAATGAAACGGATGGATTTTTTCGCGTGGCAAGGCGCGAGGAGGCGAAATAGCATGGCCTATGGCAACGACGAGGGCGCACCGCTGGTGCGCCGAAACCGCCATGCGGAAAAAGACGCCGTTTCATGTATCGATATTTCTGGGTCGGGACACTAATGTAGTGCTTCGCAATTTCTGGAACATAAAAGCGCGCATTTTTTATGCGCCATACGGCGTC
>JANOKK010000501.1:0-12975 GCA_031419255.1 Betaproteobacteria bacterium | reverse complement strand
CATGGGTCGGTGGTCACGCACCGGTCGCATCTGATTTGGTCACGAAACTGGCGGCGAAAACCCGCTATCGCCAAGTGGATTCAATTTGCCAAATGAGCGCCGCAAACGACAGCGAATTCAGTTTGCATTTCAACGACGCCCAATGGGCGGTAACACCTGGTCAATCGGCGGTGATCTACTCAGGCGAGGTCTGCCTGGGTGGCGGCGTGATTCGATAGCGCTGAATTCGTCGCTAGGCGGCAGGTGGCACCGTCTCGATGAATGCCTGACGCGCTTCGAGTCTTTCAATCCAGGTTTTGAGATTGGCGTGCGAGGCGCGCCATGTAATGTGCGGCACGCGAAATTCTACCCACAACAATGCACAGCCCATTGCGATATCGGCCAGCGAGAGCACGGTGCCGTTGAAATACTCGCGCTCACCAAGTTCGGCGGCGGCGATCTCAATGCCGGCTTCTACCTTGGCGAATTGACGGTTAATCCAATCATTGCTTTGCAGCGGCTCCGCGCGCTTTTTTTCCAAAAACGCAGTGATGCCCGCATCCATGATGCCGTCTGCCAATGCCTCCCAGCGCTTTACCAGAATACGGTCGCGATTGTTTTCCGGGATCAGGCGCGAAACGGGGCTCACGCCGTCGAGATACTCGACAATCACGCGCGAATCAAACAGCGCCAGGCCGTCGTCCAGTACCAGTACCGGTACCTTTCCAAGCGGATTGACCTCGGTCACTTTGGTGTCGGCGGCCCACACGTTTTCCTCCGAAAACTCGCACTCAATGCGCTTTTCCGCCATGGCGATGCGAACCTTTCTGGCGTAGGGGCTGGTGTACGAGGCGATCAGTTTCATTGATGCGTTCCGAAGTTTTAGGGGGGCAAGTATACCATCGGGATTTTTCAATTTTTTTTGCTGCGCATGATTCAAAGCAAGTGCGTGAAACCCGCATGTTAAAATTTTTGTGTTGCTCTCAAAAGGTTGCCGATGTCCTCCCCCGCGTCAAGTCTTCCCCCCATGCAATTGTCGCCGTTGCCGCTGGCAGCGCTCACTGCCCTTACTGCTTTATCGCCACTCGATGGCCGTTACGAAAAAAAAACCGCCGGGCTACGCGCCTATTTCAGCGAGTTCGCGCTGATCCGCTATCGCGTGCATGTCGAAATCGAGTGGTTGATCGCGTTGTCGCGGGCGAAGGAAATCGCCGAATGTGCACCGTTCAGCGCGGGCACGGTGTCGGCGCTACGCGACGCGGCGGCAAATTTCTCGGTCACCGATGCCGAGCGCGTCAAGGCAATTGAAGCCACCACCAACCATGATGTGAAAGCGGTGGAATACTGGTTGCGCGAACGCTTTGCGGAACAGCCGGAAATTTTCACGGCGCGTGCGTTTATTCATTTCGCATGTACCTCCGAGGACATCAACAATCTTTCGCACGCACTAATGTTGAAAGGCGCGCGCGAGGCGGTAATGTTGCCGGCACTGAACGCGATCATGGAACGATTGCGCACGCTCTCGCACCGGCACGCATCGCTCTCGATGCTCGCGCACACGCATGGCCAGGCGGCAACACCGACCACCATGGGCAAGGAAATGGCCAACGTCGCGCACCGCCTCATGCGCGCAGCGACGGCAATCGCCAGCGCGACGCTGCCGGGAAAAATCAACGGTGCCGTAGGTAATTACAACGCGCATCTCGCCGCGTATCCCAATGTCGATTGGCCCGCCTTCGCGAAACAATTCGTCGAGTCGCTCGGCGTGGAATTCAATCCCTACACGATTCAGATCGAGCCGCACGACGGCATGGCCACGCTGTTCGACGCCACCGCGCGAGCGAACACGATTTTGATCGACCTGAATCGCGATATCTGGGGCTACATTTTGCTTGGCTACTTCAAGCAAAGAGTGAAGGCGGGTGAGATCGGCTCATCGACCATGCCGCACAAAGTGAACCCGATCGACTTTGAAAACTCAGAGGGCAACCTGGGACTCGCGAATGCGTTGCTGAGGCACCTTGCAGAGAAACTGCCGATTTCACGCTGGCAGCGAGACCTGACGGATTCGACTGTGCTGCGCAACATGGGGGTTGCGTTCGGCTATTGTGTGCTCGCGTACGACTCCCTCGCGCGCGGACTGGACAAACTTGAAGCCAATGAAGCGAAGATCGCATCGCACCTAAACGACAGCTGGGAGGTACTTGCCGAACCGATTCAGACGGTGATGCGCAAACACGGCATCGACGACGCCTACGAGCAGTTGAAGGAACTGACACGCGGCAAGGGCGGCATCGACCGCGAGTCGTTGCGCGCGTTCATCGCGGGGCTGGCAATACCGGAGGCCGACAAGGCTCTGTTGATGAAGCTCACGCCGGCGAGTTATATCGGCGCGGCGGCGAAGCTCGCGTCCGAAATCTAGCCACAACGCGGGAAGACCTCACCTCACCTGTCATCCTCGCGTATGCGGGGATCCCTGTTTCGTCAACAGCGAGTAGACAACAAATAGTGGATCCGCGCATACGCCAGGATGACAGGTGAAGCGGAACATTCCTGGTTTCGCTTGAACGTAAGTCAAGCATTGGCGCGCCTTTGGCGCCACAAATGCCCGGAAAGCCAAGATGGACGCGGGGTTTCGATTTTGCGCCGACCCCGCGCCCGAGGGAACTACCAATTCCCAACGGCGGCGCCTCCGTCCCTCACAGGAGGGTTTGCCGGATGGTTGATCGCGCGATTACGCGCCGCTTTTCATCAACTCGCGCAAGAAAATTTCTGCCTGCTTGCGATCGAGCATGCCCTTCTTGCCGGTATCGATCTTGTCGAACATGGTCTCGATTTTTTTCATCATGTCGGCTTTGGACATCATTTTGCCGGCGCTGGTGTTGCCATCGGTTTTTTGCAATTCCATCAGGAAGAACGCGAATTGCTTGTCGTCCATCATGCCTTTTTTGCCCGTGTCCATCTTGTCAAACGTCGCCGTGGCGCGCTTCATCACTTCGGATTTCGAGATCATGCCGTCCTTGTCAGCATCGCAATTCTTGACGAAACGATTGATGTCTTCCTGGGTCACGTCGGCAAGTGCCGGAACCGAGATCGCCAGCATGGTAAAGGCGATGGTGTTCATCAGGGCTTTCAACAGTGAAATCTTCATGGCGTAGTACTCCTTCAATGGTGGTGGGTGAGGGTCGCGGCGACGGAATGGGATTATTTACGCACTCTCGTGTGCCAAAGCATCCCAAATGCCCCGCGTGGCCACTTGGTCGGCACCACGGAAAAAACCTTACAGCGCAGGAATCGCCATGCTGATTACCGCAAGAATCCTACGATCGCGCCTGAACTTCGTCGAAATCGTGACTTTTATGGGCTCGGACGCGTGACGCTGGCAGAATCTGCAGGCTGCCGTTCGTCATGAGGATGCCAAAGGACGTCATTTGTCCTTATATTGACTCAAACATCGAACTTGATCCCCTGCGCCAAGGGCAATTGGCGCGAGTAATTGACGGTATTGGTGGCGCGGCGCATATAGGCCTTCCAACTGTCGGAACCCGATTCGCGCCCGCCACCGGTTTCTTTTTCACCACCAAACGCGCCGCCGATTTCCGCCCCCGAGGTGCCGATATTGACGTTGGCAATGCCGCAGTCGCTGCCGCCTGCTGCGAGGAAATGCTCGGCCTCGCGCATGTCGCTGGTGAATATCGACGAAGATAATCCTTGCGGCACGCCGTTTTGCAACCCGATTGCTTCCGCCAATGTTTCGTAGCGCAACACGTAAAGAATCGGCGCGAAGGTCTCGTGGCATACCGTCGGCGTTTGCGCGGACGTCTCAACGATTGCCGGGCGGACGTAGTAGGCGTCGGCATGTCCATTGACAGGCACGCGCTCGCCGCCGGTTAAGCGGCCGCCTTCGGATACCACCGACTTCAGCGCCGCTTGCATGCCATTGAATGCGGCTTCATCGACCAGCGGGCCGACCAAAGTGCCCGCTTGCAACGGGTCGCCGATGGGTATCGACGCATAGGCGCTGCTAAGTTTCGAAACCAGCGCGTCATAGAGGCTCGTATGAACAATCAGCCGGCGTAAGGTGGTGCAGCGCTGCCCCGCAGTGCCGACAGCCGAAAACAGAATTGCGGGCAGCGCCATTTTCATGTCCGCGCTCGGTGCCACGATCATCGCATTGTTGCCGCCAAGCTCGAGAATGGTTTTGGCGAAACGCGCGGCGGCCTTGGCACCGACGGCACGGCCCATACGGGTCGATCCGGTCGCCGAAATCAACGCGACGCGCGCATCGTCAACCAGAGTTTCGCCCACATCGGCGCGGCCAATGAGAATCTGCGACAGACCTTCGGGTACGGAAAGGCCGGCACCACGGTATTTCTCGACCGCGCGTTGCAGCAGCGCGTGCGATACGAGTGCCGTGAGCGGTGTTTTCTCCGATGGCTTCCAGATTACCGAATCGCCGCACACCAACGCGAGCGCGCTGTTCCACGCCCATACCGCGACCGGAAAATTGAACGCACTGATAATGCCGACTGGCCCCAGTGGATGCCACTGCTCCATCATCCGGTGACCGGGCCGCTCGGACGCGATGGTGAGCCCGTACAACTGGCGCGAGAGTCCCACCGCGAAATCGCAGATGTCGATCATCTCTTGAACTTCGCCCAGTCCCTCTTGCAAAATCTTGCCGGATTCGAGTGTGACGAGGCGTCCCAGCGCGTCTTTGTTGGCGCGCAATTCTTCGCCGAGCAGACGCACCAGTTCGCCGCGTTTTGGCGCGGGCACATCGCGCCAGATCTCGAAGGCCGCGCGCGCATCGCCGATTTTCTTTGCCGTCGTGTCCCTCGTGTCGCAACGCAATGATGCCAAGTTCGCGCCGTCGATCGGCGAGCGGGAAATGAGGTCGTTGCCGGCGTGCGCCTTGAGGTCAACGCCGAGCTGCGAGAGGAGTTCGTTGGTTGTCATATTACCGCCCAAAACGGAAAGATCGACAGGTTACACGCAAACCGAATTCGTGGTGCCGCTGGTAAAGGAAAATTGCCGACCTCGGTGCCGGCCTATTCGCGCGAAAGTTGGCGTTTTGGCGCGCAAAAAAACTCATGTCATCCTGAGCAAAGCGAAGGATCTCGTCGCAAGCAGATCCTTCGCTTCGCTCAGGATGACACCTTGTTTTTGACGAATGTTGATCGCGCAAACACGACTGGCCTGCGCACGATGGACACCCCGCCCTACCCCATCTGCGGATTCATCCGTTCCTTGTGCGCCAATTTATTCAGCGCATTCAAATACGCCTTCGCGCTCGCAATCACAATGTCGGTATCGGATCCCACGCCATTGATGATGCGCCCCGCTTTCGCGAGGCGCACCGTCACTTCGCCTTGCGAGTCGGTACCTTCGGTGACGTTATTGACCGAGTACAGAAGTAACTCCGAGTTACTTTGCGCGATACTCTCCAGCGCCTTGAAGGTCGCATCCACCGGCCCGGCACCTTTCGCTTCGCAGGATTTTTCGCGGCCGCCGTCGGCGATGATCAGACGCGCATAGGGTTCTTCACCGGTTTCGACGTGCGCCGTGAGTGAGATGAGACGATATTGCTCAACTTCCGGCGAGACGGATTCGTCTGACACCAGCGCGTGCAAATCTTCATCAAAAATTTCGTGTTTCTTGTCGGCGAGCTCTTTGAATTTCTTGAAAGCTGCGTTCAACGCGACTTCGGATTCGAGCACGATGCCAAGCTCTTTCAAGCGTTCGCGAAACGCGGATCGGCCGGACAATTTGCCGAGTGACAGTTTGTTCGCGTGCCAGCCCACATCCTGCGCGCGCATGATCTCGTAGGTCTCGCGGTGCTTCAGCACGCCGTCCTGATGGATGCCGGATTCGTGCGCGAACGCGTTGGCGCCGACCACGGCCTTGTTCAACTGCACCGGATAGCCGGTAATAGTGGACACCAGCCTCGACGCCGGCACGATTTGCGTCGCATCGATGCGCGTCTCAAGATTGAAATAATCCTTGCGCGTGCGTATCGCCATGACGATCTCTTCGAGCGAGGCATTGCCCGCGCGCTCCCCAAGGCCATTGATGGTGCACTCCACCTGGCGCGCGCCTGCATGCACGGCGGCGAGCGAATTCGCCACCGCCATGCCAAGATCATTGTGGCAATGCGTGGACCAGACCACTTGATCCGAATTCGGCACGCGCTCGATCAAGCTGCGAAAACGCTCTGCCCACATTTCGGGCACCGCATAGCCGACGGTATCCGGCACATTCAGCGTGCGTGCGCCTGCCTTGATCACCGCTTCAAACACGCGGCACAAAAAATCCATGTCGCTGCGCACCGCGTCTTCGGCGGAAAACTCCACGTCGTCGCACAGCGTGCGCGCGAACTTCACCGCGTCCACCGCCGCCACCAGCACCTGATCCGGCGTCATGCGCAACTTGTGCTGCATGTGTATCGGCGAGGTGGCGATGAAGGTGTGGATGCGTCCCTGCGCGGCCCCCTTAATTGCATCGCCCGCCTTCTGGATATCGCCCGCCTGCGCGCGTGCCAGCGAGCACACGCGCGAATCCTTGACTGCTGCAGCTACGGCCTGTATCGCCTCGAAATCGCCCTGACTCGCGGCCGCAAATCCGGCCTCGATCACATCCACCCGCATCCGCTCCAATTGCTTGCCGATGCGAACTTTTTCTTCCTTGGTCATCGACGCACCCGGGCTCTGTTCGCCATCGCGCATTGTGGTGTCGAAAATAATCAAATTGTCCATTGCAAACTCCGTTACGTGCATTCAAACGTGGAAATTCCAATTCGTCCGAGGAGTCGGACGAGTGGCATTCATTGACGAGGGAGGGGGAATTATGTGCGCGCGACGCGCAGCAGCAGGCCAAGCGATGACAGCAGGCCGGCGCGAAGCGGGGTGAAACGTGAGATTGAACGAATGCTCATGGTGACAATATAGCGCGGAGGCAGAGATGGTGCAATAGCTGTTGATCGGCGAATCCAACAGTCAACCGAAAATACACTCAATCGCTCGCCGTTGAATTAGCGCCCCGGTGATTTCCGGTTTGGCATTGTTCAACTATGGCGGAAGAATTGGGGTTCCTGGCGTCACTTGCCCATTAATCCGGTTCTGGAAATCACCATGAAATCCGGCAGCGCTTGCCGCATAGCGACGAAAATGAATGCGGTCTCTTTGTGTTCGCACAATACACGAAACTCAAATCGCCCCTTCTCGGATAAAGCAAAAGTCCTTTCCAATCTTGGATTTATACAACCCGACACAAGAGACTTTTCGCCATCGATCTTGATACTGTTCTCATTTGGAGACAGAAGGAATTTCATTGCTGCTTCCCTCGCAACAGCTATTGAGGCCTCACTTCTTGCCGGGGAGTCAACAAGGAGGTACAAATACAAAGAGACAGTCACAGTGATGGGTCCCAGAAAGATCCAGAGTTCTTTTTTCAACTCCCTAAACTCCCGCACACATGCTTCACGACACATAGGAATTTTGCAAGAGCATTCGAATCTCAATTTATTGAATGGCCATGCAACGACTGCTCTGGACGCCCACGGAAGAAAACCGTAGCAAAGAAACTATCGAAATGCCACAGCTGAGACGCCGACATCGCCGATCTTCAGATCATCAAACACCCGCAATAACGGCCTCAACACCCCATACCGCTCACACACCTTCCTCACGTAGTTCACAAATCGCGGCGTATCCGCCAGATACGCGGGCTTGCCATCGCGATAATTCAATCGCGCAAAAATACCCAAAATGCGCAGATGCCGCTGCAAGCCCATCCATTCCACGTCGCGATAAAAATCGCCGAAGTGCTCCGGCATCGGCAAACCGGATTTCTTTGCGAGTTCCCAATAGCGGATGGTGCCGTCGAGCACGCGTTCCTCTTCCCATGATATGAATGCGTCGCGATAGAGCGAGGCGATGTCGTAACTGATCGGCCCGTACACCGCATCCTGAAAATCGAGCACGCCGGGGGCACCTTGATGCGATGCATCTGGCACCATCAAATTGCGCGGCATGTAGTCGCTATGCACGTAGACCATCGCCTGACTGAGTGCGTGATCGGTGATCAATCTAAACACCGCATGCATCGCGTTTCGTTGTTTATCGCTCAACACCACACCGACATGTTTGGCGATATACCAATCCGGGAACAGCGCCAGTTCCTGGGCAATTTGTGCCGCCGTGTATACGGGCAGCACACCGGGCTGCGAGGCGAGTTGCCATTTGACGAGTTCGGCATTCGCCGCGCGAAACATTCCATCGGCGTTGGATTCATTGATGACATCGAGATAGGTTTGCCGTCCTAAATCGGTGAGCAGTAAGAATCCTTCCGCCAAATTCCCTGCCAGCACCTCAGGTGCGTTGACGCCCGCATCGCGCATCAGGCGCGCAACATTGACGAACGGGCGGCAATCTTCCTGCTCGGGTGGCGCGTCCATGACGATATGCGTCGCCGCCGGGGAGCTTATGCGAAAATAGCGGCGGAAACTGGCATCGGCTGACGCTGGCGAAAAGGTGCAATCGTCAATGTCACCGATGCCGAGGCGTTTCAGTTCGGGGCCAAGCCATGCACGCAGTGCGTCCATGCGCGTCGATGGGGTTTGCGGCGCGAAATTTTCGGTCATGTTGTTTTTCTTCTGGAAACAAACTGGATTTTATCATTCACCGTTGCGCCGTTATGTGGGCAGCCCGCCGCATTGTTGCCGGTTTGCTGGCCGCGCACGCGCTACCCGCGATGGCTCAACAAGCCTCGACCACGCCCAGCCAGGCCGAGCTCGATGCGGCGATTCTCGAAGGCCAGAAACAGGAGAAATTGCTGCCGACACCTGGCGGGTTATTTCAGCGCCCCGCGCAATCCGGTGTGCGGACGATTTCGGCCGATGAGATCGACGGTATCAATCAAAAAAATGTCACCGCCAGCGGACGTGTCTCAGTCAAGCAGGGCGAAATGGAAATCACCGCCGAGCGCGTCGATTACGACAAGCTTACCGATCTCGCGGTGATCCCCGGCAGGGTGCGGCTGGATCGCGGCGGCGATATCGTTTCCGGCATTGGCTTGAAACTGAAAATCGCCGACGAAACTGGCACACTGGATGAGCCGAGTTTCTTTTTTTCGAAAAATCCATCACGGCCTTCGCAGCGTTATGAGGCGCGAGGATCCGCCACACGCATGAATTTTGAAGGGCCTGATCAGGAACGCCTGTTCAACGCGCGCTACACCACCTGCAGGGCCAATGAGGACGATTGGTATCTGAAAGTCTCGGAGCTGGCGCTCGACCGCGCGCGCAATGTCGGCACCGGCATCAATGGCGTGGTGGAATTCAAGGGAGTGCCGATCCTGTACCTGCCGTACATGACGTTTCCGCTCAACAACGAACGTAAATCAGGATTTCTCTCACCCACTTTCGGCTCATCCACCAGCAGCGGCTTCGAGCTTGCCGTGCCGTACTACTGGAATATCGCGCCCAACTACGATGCAACCATCACGCCGAAAATTTTCACCCGGCGAGGAGTTCAATTGGGCGGCGAATTCCGCTATTTGAACAACCATCAAATCGGCGAAATCGATACCGAATATTTGCCGCATGATCGCGTCATCGGTCGCGACCGCTATTTGCTCTCTACGCGGCACTATCAAAATCTGGGCGCGTGGCTCCCGTCGGGTTGGAGTGCATCGCTGAACGCGCAAAAAGTTTCCGACGACAACTATTTTCGCGATTTGTCGACGCGCATCGCCAATACCGCGCAAACCAACTTGCCTCGCGAAGGCAGCCTGCTCTATAGCGGCCCGATCGGCGACTGGATATTTCGCTATTTGGCTTTTCAGACCCTGCAAGATCCGGCACAGGTGGTCGTCCCGCCATATCGGCTGGCACCGCAAGTGTCGTTCAACTCGGCACCGGTGCGCTGGAAGGGAATGGAATTCAATACGATCGGTGAATTCACCGATTTCCGTCATCCGACGTTGGTCAACGGGCAACGCCTGCTGATTTACCCGTCAATGTCGCTGCCATACACCGCACCTTATGGTTTCATCACACCGAAGGCAGGATTTCACGCGACTGAATACCGGCTCACGGCCAACACCACCGGCAAAGAAAGCGGCACGCGTGCGTTGCCCATTGTCAGCGTCGATAGCGGGCTATTCTTCGAGCGTCCATTGACGTTGTGGGGCGAATCGGTTTCACAGACGCTTGAGCCGCGACTGTTTTTTCTCTACGTGCCGTTTCGAGAGCAAAGCCGCCTGCCGGTTTTTTCCACGGCAGTGACGGACTTCAGTTTCGCGCAAATTTTCAATGAAAATTTGTTCGTCGGCGGCGATCGCATCTCCGACGCGCGCCAGATGACGGCGGCCGTCACAACGCGATTTATCGAAAACCTCACCGGCATCGAGCGCCTGCGCGCCGCCATCGGCCAGCGCTACTATTTCTCGCCGCAACGGGTGACACTGCTCGACACCACGGCCCCGTCCACGCCGGCTCAGGGCAATCTGAGCCGATCGGATTTATTGACGGCGCTATCGGGGCAATTGTCGGATACCTGGTTTCTCGATTCGGGATTTCAATATTCCACCTCGAAAACCGAGTTCCAACGTACCAACATCGCCGCCCGCTATAACGCTGAAGGCGGCCGCATCCTCAATTTCAGCTATCGCTTCACCCGCGATTCGCTGAAACAAATCGATATTTCGGCACAATGGCCGTTCGGCAACACCGCCCCCGGCTGGACGCTGCTTGCGCGTGCCAACCATTCGCTGCGCGACCGACGGCTGATCGAGGGATTGATGGGCGTCGAGTATAATCGCGGGTGCTGGGAATTCCGGTTGGTGGCCCATCGCTTTGCGACCGCCGCGAACCAATATTCCAACTCGTTCCAGTTTCAACTGGAGTTGAAAGGCCTCTCCAAACTGGGCATCAATCCGCTGGAGACGCTCAGACAGAACATTCCGGGGTATCGGCGGTCTGATGATCGTTGAGCATTTTTCGGCCCCTGCCAAACCGCAACCCACGCCACATTTTTCTGGAAATCGCACCATGAATCATCGTTTCGCCATCACCTTCATTGCCCTCGCGGGCATTGCCGCCGCTGCGTTGTCGCCGCTGTCCGCAAACGCGCAACTCGCCACACCCGCGCCCAACGTAAATTCCATCACCACGCTGGCACCGCCGGCGGCAAAGCTCGATACACGCCTCAGCACACCGGCAAAAGCCGGCGGCGTGGTCGAGCTCGACCGCATCGTCGCCATCGTCAACAACGAAGTCATCACCGCCAATGATTTGAGCAGCCGCATGGCGGTAGTCGTCAAGCAGTTGCAAGCGCAGAGCACGCAATTGCCGCCACAGGATGCGCTCAAAAAACAATTGCTGGAGCGCATGATCAACGACATGGTGCAGTTGCAGGAAGCCAAGGAGACCGGCATCAAGGTGGATGATTCCACGCTTGATAAGTCGCTGCAACGCATCGCGGATGAAAATAATCTGTCGATGACAACCTTCCGTCAGCGTCTCGAAGAAGACGGCATGGTGTGGCAAAAATTTCGCGAGGAAGTGCGCGGCGAAGTCATCATGTCGCGCCTGCGCGAACGCGAAGTGGAGTCCGGCATCAACGTTACTGAAGCCGAGGTTGACACACAGCTTTCACTCGAAGCGCGCGAGGCCAACACCGATCAGGAATTTCGCCTCGCGCATATTCTGGTGCTGGTGCCGGAGCAGGCGACCAGCGTGCAAATCGAGGCGCGTCGCAAACGCGCGCTGCTGGCGCTGGGCGAATTGCGCAAGGGTGCCGAGTTCGCGCAGATTTCCGCACAGTATTCGGACGCGCCGGATGCATTGCAAGGCGGCAATCTTGGCTGGCGCCCATCGGGTCGTTTGCCATCGATTTTTCTTGAGGCGCTATCGCCGCTGAAAGCCGGCGAGATTACCGATATTTTGCGCAGCGCAAATGGTTTTCATATCGTCAAGTTGCTGGACAAACGCGGCAAGAACGCGCAACCGACCATCCAGCAAACACACGTTCGTCACATCTTGCTGAAGAGCAAAGAAGGCGTGACCGACAATGACGCAAAAGAACGCCTCGCCCGGCTGCGTGAACGCATCATCGGCGGGGCAGATTTCGCCGAATTGGCGAAGGTGCATTCCGACGATCCATCGAATGCCAAGGGCGGCGATCTCGGCTGGATTTCTCCCGGCGACACCGTGCCTGAATTCGAGCGCGCGATGAATCAATTGCGCGACAACGAAATCTCCGCCCCGGTGCAATCGACGTTTGGCTGGCATCTGGTCCAAGTGGTCGAGCGTCGTACCGAAGGCGTCACCGACGAGCGCAAACGCGCCGCCGCACGCAATACCATTCGCGCCCGCAAAGCCGATGAGGCCTATCAGGATTGGCTGCGGCAGACGCGAGATCGCGCGTTTGTGGAATATCGGGCGGATTGAAGACGGTGACGGGTGACGAGTAAAGCGTAACCTGTCACGCTTCACCTGTCACGCCTCACCAGCCACCCGTCACGCATCACCCGTCACGCCCTTCCCCCCCATGATCCCCACCATCGCCATCACCTCAGGTGAACCGGCTGGCATCGGTCCGGATCTTTGCGTGTTGCTGGCCAATGCGTCTTTCGCGGCGAATCTGGTCATTCTTGGCGACCGCGACATGCTTGCCGCACGCGCAAAAATGCGCAACATCGACATCGATGAACTGCAAGGCAAAATGCGCATTGAATCGGTTGCCGCCATCGCGCCCGTTGTTTCAGGCACTCTCAATGTCGCCAACAGTGCTTACGTTCTGAAATTGCTGGATCGCGCCCTTGCCGGTTGTCAATCCGGCGAATTCGCTGCGATGGTCACCGCACCAGTCCACAAAGGCGTGATCAACGACGCCAAGCTTTCCGGACAAAAATTTCTCGGCCACACCGAATACCTGGCGGAGAAAACCGGCACGCCGCGCGTGGTAATGATGCTTATCGGCGGCGGCTTGCGGG
>JANOKK010000500.1:0-4652 GCA_031419255.1 Betaproteobacteria bacterium | reverse complement strand
CACGCCAGCCACGCGGCCGGGGCGGCGGAGGCGGCAATGGCGAGCACGCTGAGGAAATAGGATTTCATGGGTGAAACTAACTGGGTATAGGAGCCGTTGGCATTGGCAGTCATTGTGCGCCCGTTCGTCTTGAAATTTTTTTCTATTCTATTCGTGGTGCCGCTGCATACCGTTGCGTTTGATCAAGTATTTGAACCCAGCCATCGCTCGGCCATGGCGATGTCCCAGCCTTTTCGTTTCGCGTAGTCAACCAATTGATCGCGGTCGATTTTGCCGACGGCGAAATATTGCGATTGCGGGTGCGAGAAATAAAATCCCGACACGGCGGCAGTCGGCCACATCGCGAAACTTTCCGTCAACGTAATGCCGGCCTTTTCCGGCGCGTGCAGCAACTCAAACAATGCGCCTTTTTCGGTGTGCTCGGGGCACGCGGGGTAGCCCGGTGCAGGACGAATGCCGACATACTTTTCGGCAATCATCTCGTTGCTTGAAAGTTTTTCGTCATGCGCGTAACCCCAGTATTCGCGCCGCGTTTTCCAGTGTAGATGTTCAGCGAACGCTTCGGCCAATCGATCTGCGAGCGCCTTGATCATGATGGCGCTGTAGTCGTCGTTGGCGGCTTCGAAGGCTTTGGCGCGCTCCTCGCAACCGAGGCCGGCGGTGACGGCGAAAGCGCCGAGATAGTCTGCGACACCCTCACCCCGGCCCTCTCCCGCAAGCGGGCGAGGGAGCAATTCACGCGGCGCAACAAAATCCGCGAGACATTGATTGGCGTTCCCGGACGGTTTTTCGTTTTGCTGGCGCAGGTGATGGAAAGTCGTCAAGACGGTTGTGCGCGACTCATCCGAATAAATTTCGATGTCGTCACCCACACTATTCGCGGGCCAGAAACCGACCACTGCATTGGCAGTGAGCCAGCGACCTTTGACGATCTGGTCGAGCATTTTCTTGCCGTTCTCAAACACTTCGCGTGCGGCAGCACCGACGGTGGGGTCATCGAGTATTTGCGGATACGTGCCCCACAAATCCCAGGTCTGGAAAAACGGGCCCCAGTCAATGAACGGCACCAGTTCTTCCAACGGATAATTTTTGAGTGGTTTCACACTGGTGAAAGTGGGTTTCGGCGGAACATAACCGGCCCATTCAATCTTTGATCTATTTGCGCGCGCGGTCGGCAGCGGAATCAATTTCACGCCTTTTTTGTTGGCGTGCTGCTCGCGCACTTTTACATAGTCTTCGCGCGTCGCATTGACAAAATCTTTTTTCAAATCATCCGACAGCAGATTGCTGCACACGCCCACCGCGCGCGACGCATCCGGCACCCACACCACGGGAAATTGGTAATTTGGCTCGATCTTCACGGCCGTGTGCGTACGCGACGTGGTGGCACCGCCGATCAGCAGCGGAATGGTGAAGCCACGGCGTTGCATTTCCTTCGCCACATGCGCCATTTCTTCGAGCGACGGCGTGATCAGTCCGGAGAGGCCGATGATGTCGGCCTTCTCCGCAATGGCGGTATCGAGAATCCTGTCGCACGCCACCATCACACCCAGATCCACGACTTCATAGTTGTTGCATTGCATGACCACGCCGACGATATTTTTGCCGATATCGTGAACGTCACCTTTCACGGTGGCCATGACGATCTTGCCTTTGGCTTTTGAATTCTCGCTGCCGAGCAAGCGTTTTTCTTCTTCAATGAACGGCACCAGATGCGCCACCGCCTGCTTCATCACGCGCGCCGATTTCACCACTTGCGGCAGAAACATTTTGCCGGCACCGAACAAATCGCCGACCACGTTCATGCCATCCATCAACGGGCCTTCGATGACATTGATCGGCCGACCACCGGACGCCTTCACCTTGAGGCGAACTTCTTCCGTGTCTTCGACGATGTATTGCGTGATGCCACGCACCAACGCATGTGACAAACGCGCTTCAGCGGTCTGTTCGCGCCATGAAAGGTCTTCGATATTTTCTTTTTTCTGGCCTTTGTACCGTTCGGCAAAATCCACCAGCCGTTCGGTGGAGTCGGCGCGGCGATTGAACAACACATCTTCCACGCGCTCGAGCAAATCCTTCGGAATATCGTCGTACACGCCGAGTTGCCCGGCATTCACGATGCCCATCGTCATGCCTGCGCGGCCGGCGTGATACAGGAACGCGGTGTGAATGGCTTCGCGCACTGGATCGTTGCCACGGAACGAGAACGACACATTCGATACGCCACCGCTCACTTTGGCGAGCGGCAGGTTTTTGCGAATCCATTCGGTGGCGCGGATGAAATCGTGGCCGTAGTTGGCGTGCTCTTCAATGCCGGTGGCGACGGCGAAAATATTCGGATCGAAAATAATGTCTTCCGGCGGAAAACCCACTTCCTCGGTCAATATTTGATAGCAGCGCGCACAAATTTCGGTCTTGCGCGCGTACGTATCGGCCTGACCTTTCTCATCGAACGCCATCACGATCACGGCCGCACCATAGCGGCGCGCGAGTTTGGCGTGGCGAATGAATTCAGGCACGCCTTCTTTCATCGAAATCGAATTGACGATGGCTTTACCCTGCACGCATTTCAGCCCCGCCTCGATCACGCTCCATTTGGAACTGTCGATCATGATCGGCACGCGCGAGATATCGGGCTCGCTCGCGATCAGGTTCAAAAACTTGGTCATGGCCGCCTGCGAATCGAGCATCGCTTCGTCCATGTTGATGTCGATCACCTGCGCACCGTTCTCAACCTGCTGGCGCGCAACCATCAAAGCCCCGTTGTAATCGTCATTCAAAATCAACTTGGCAAAGGCGCGCGAACCGGTGACGTTGGTGCGCTCACCGACATTGACAAATAACGAATCGTCGCCGATGTTGACCGCTTCCAGGCCCGACAAGCGCAAGCGTTTTTCAATCTTGGGAACGTGGCGCGGTTTGAACGACGAAACGATTTTTGCAATCGCCTCGATATGTTGCGGAGTAGTACCGCAACAGCCGCCGGTGATATTGAGCCAACCGGCTTCGGCCCATTCGCGAATGAACGCCGCCGTTTGCGTGGGCCATTCATCGTACTCCGCCATCGCGTTCGGCAGTCCTGCGTTGGGATGAGCCGATACATAGCACTCGGCTTTATCGGCGAGCTCTTCAATGTGCGGACGCAATTCCCTGGCACCGAGCGCACAGTTGAAACCAATCGACAACGGGTTCGCGTGACGCACGGAATTGTAGAACGCTTCAACCATTTGCCCGGAGAGCGTGCGGCCCGAGGCGTCGGTGATGGTGCCGGAAATCATGATCGGCAGTCGATACTCATGCACCATTCCGCGCGCGTCAAACTCCTCTTCGACGGCAAAAATGGCGGCTTTGGAATTGAGTGTATCGAAAATGGTTTCAATCAAAATGATATCGGCACCGCCATCGATCAAGCCGCGGGTGGCTTCGCGGTAGGCGTCTTTCACTTCATCAAAATTGACCGCGCGATAACCGGGGTCGTTCACGTCGGGCGAAAGCGACAGCGTGCGATTCATTGGCCCCAGGACGCCCGCGACAAAGCGCGGTTTGGTCGGGGACAGTAGCGTCATCGTGTCGGCAACTTCGCGCGCGAGTTTCGCGCCTTCGAAATTCAATTCGTAACCAAGCGCCTGCATGCCGTAATCCGCCATCGACACCGATGTCGAATTAAATGTATTGGTCTCGAGTATGTCGGCCCCCGCCTCGAGATACTGGCGATGAATTTCGCGAATGACCTGCGGGCGCGTCAACGTCAGCAAATCATTGTTGCCGCGCAAATCTTTTTGCCAGTTTGCAAAGCGCTCGCCGCGATACTCGGCCTCGGTCAATCGATAGCGTTGAATCATGGTGCCCATCGCACCGTCAAGCACGAGGATGCGCTGCATCAGCGCTTTTTCGAGCGCGGCGGTACGGGCGGGGCGGGTGGAAATTGAGTGGTCCATTTTATTGATTTGATGTCATCCCAAGATCAAGTCCGGGGATGACAAAAATTTATTTTGAAGGTTGAGAAGCAATCCAATTGTCGATTTTCGTTTCCAGCAAATGCATCGGCAGCACGCCATCGCTCAACACTTGATCGTGAAAATCCTTCAGGCTGAATTTGGCACCGAGTTTCACGCGCGCGCGTTCGCGCAGTTCCTGAATCTTCAGCGCGCCGATTTTGTAGGAGGGAGAATGTCCCGGCAAGCCGATGTAGCGCTCGGTGTAGCGGCGCGATTCGGCTTCCGAATAGCCTTGGTTGTCCATCAGGTATTTGATCGCCTGCTCGCGCGTCCAACCCTTGGTGTGCAAGCCGGTATCGACCACCAACCGCACCGCGCGCAGCATTTCATCCAACAGGTGTCCGAAGTAGGCGTTTGGATCGTCGAACAATCCCATTTCGCGGCCAAGCGTCTCCGCATACAGCGCCCAGCCTTCGACGAACGCCGCATTCCAGCCGTGCTGCCGGAACTTTGGCAACGGCAGTTCCTGCTGGATCGCGATGTGATAGTGGTGGCCCGGCTGACCCTCATGCAAGAAAATCGTGGTCATCGAAGTGTTCACATACTTGGTCGGATCGGGAATCACCGCGTAGTACACGCCGGGGCGCGAGCCGTCGGGCGCGGGATCGGAATAGTGATCGGTGGCGGTCGCGCGCGTGAGTTCGGGCTCGG
>JANOKK010000499.1:0-3177 GCA_031419255.1 Betaproteobacteria bacterium | reverse complement strand
GCCTGCAATTCAATCTCAAGAATTTGCCGCCGCCGTTGCTGGTCGCGCATCTGTCGAAGATTCTTGCTGCCGAACAAATCGGCTTTGAGTTGCCGGCGCTTGAAATGCTTGCGCGCGCCGCAGAAGGCAGCGTGCGGGATTCCTTGTCGTTACTCGATCAGGCGATCGCGTATGGGGCAGGGATGGTGGGAGCCGACAATGTGGCGGCCATGCTGGGTGCGCTCGATCAAAGTTACCTGTTCTCGATGCTGGACTGCGTGGCTGAAAACAATGCCAAGCGTCTCATTGAAGAAATCGAGCTGTTGGCCGCACGCAGTGTTTCGTTCGATATGACACTCAAGGACCTCGCAAGTTTATTGTCGCGAGTTGCGCTCGCGCAAAGTGTCGGTGTCGCCGGGGTCGATACACCTGAGGGCGAGAAAATTCAAGCGCTCGCCGGCAAATTGAAATCCGCGCAGGTTCAGCTTTTTTATCAGATCGCGTTGCTGGGCCGCCGTGATTTGTCGTTGGCACCCGACGAACAATCGGGATTCACAATGACCATGCTTCGTATGTTGGCGTTTCAGACAGAAACGCGGACAATGGCCGACGAAAAGCGCCCAATGTCGCGACAAGCGGCTGATGCACGTGTCAGCGGCGGGCATGAGACGGCGTCAAACACGGCGGCAAATTATTCCGTGAAAAGCAAGGAGGCGAGCACTGGCGAGGCATTGCGGCCAAAAGTGCTCGAAGCGCCAGTATCCACGCGGACTTTGCCTGAGCAATACCACGGTGGAGAGGTATCCGCGCCTCCCGCGCTGGGTTCGTTTGGCGGCAATTGGCCGGCCTTTGTGTCAAGCCTGAATCTGGTTGGCCTCGCGGGCATGCTGGCCAAGCAGTGTGAATTCAAATCATTCAACAATGGTGTCGTGGAGTTGGTTTTGCCAAGTACGCACCGCCACTTGGCGGACAAGTCGTATCAGGAAAAACTCAAGTCGGAACTGACGCCGCGTCTCGGCACTAACATTCGATTGAATATTGTCGTTGGCGGGGTGGTTGGGTCGAGTCTCGCGGCCCACGAAGATCGAGAGCGATCACAGCAGCAAGAGGCTGCAGAAGCGGCGATCGATAGCGATCCATTTATCAAGAACCTGAAACAGGATTTTGGTGCAGACGTTTTGCGGTCGTCGATTCGTCCGGCAAATACTTAAACTAGCGATAGAGGCAACGACATGATGAAGGGCGGATTGGGTGGCCTGATGAAACAGGCCCAGCAAATGCAGGAAAACATGAAAAAAATGCAGGAGCAATTGGCTCTTGTGGAAGTGGAGGGTCAATCGGGCGGCGGGATGGTCAAAGTGATGATGACGTGCCGCAACGATGTGAAAAGAGTGTCTATCGACCAGAGTGTTATGGACGATAAGGAAATGCTCGAGGATCTGATCGCAGCGGCCATGAACGATGCCGTGCGAAAGGCCGAATCGACCACTCAAGAGAAAATGGGCGGATTTACCTCCGGGCTCAATTTGCCGCCCGGAATGAAATTGCCGTTTTGATTCGAGCGTCGCAATTATTAAATGACGTTTTAGGCAGATGAACGCGCCATCGTCGCTTGACGCACTGGTACAGGCGTTGCGCTGCCTGCCCGGCGTCGGCCCCAAGTCCGCGCAACGCATGGCATATCACCTTTTGCAGCGTGATCAGCAGGGGGCCATGCGATTGTCGGATTCAATCCGGAGCGCCGTCGATCACATTCGGCATTGTGCGATGTGCAACACATTTACGGAAGCCGAGATCTGCGAAATTTGTTCGTCGGGCAAACGCGACAAGTCGCTATTGTGCGTTGTCGAGTCGCCAGGCGATTTGCTGCGGATGGAGCAGGCGCAATCGTATCGCGGACTTTATTTTGTGCTGATGGGGAGACTCTCGCCGTTGGATGGTGTGGGCCCGCGCGAGATTCATTTGGATCGCTTGCAACGTCGGGCGGGAGACGGGATCGTAAAAGAAGTTATTCTCGCCACCAACTTTACGGTTGAAGGCGAAGCCACCGCGCATTACATCAGCGAAATGCTGGGCGAGATTGGTTTGCATGTAACGCGCATTGCGCGCGGTCTTCCGGTCGGCGGCGAACTCGAACATGTCGACAGCGGCACGCTTGCGCAAGCGCTCATTGAACGCCGAAGCGTCTAAGGGATGCGGAAACAGCCAATATCCCATTTCTGGATGCACTGACCGGCGCATTGCGTTGTTGTTTCTCGCTTGTGTGGCTCTCGGCACACGGCGCTCGGAACGCCTAGCACTGCGTCCCGCCAGCACCTCCAAAAACGGGACATTGACTATTTCCGCATCCCTAAGTCGGCGCGTTTGGGGCAGGGGAGATCCACACGGCGATACGTTTGAATACGGCACCGACGAAGCGGAAAAGTTTCGGGACGATCCAAATTGCGATCAGTACAAACAACAGTAATAGCAGTAGAAATACAATCGGATGTTGAATTGCCATCCAAAGCCCACCTAGTACCGCCGCCTCTTCAGTGAACGAGGCGATCCAGTTGCTGACCGGTTCCGGCGATGTATTGATCGCCGCCCGCCCTCCCGCTTTCATGAAGTGGGTGCCGGCGGTGATGCTCCCGCCCAATAAAGCCGCCGCGAGCGACCATGCTTCACCATCGCTTGCGCCGATGACGCCAGCCGCCAGGAGCGCACCGGCGGGAATGCGAATGTATGTGTGTATTGCATCCCATACGGAATCCAATCCCGGAATTTTGTCCGCAAAAAATTCAACGAAGAGCAACAATCCCGTGCTGCCTAGCATGATCGGATGCGAAAGCAAATGAAACGCCTGTGGTGGTTGCCAGCCGAAGAGCGTGAATCTTCCTGCAAGTCCAACCAGGAATAGCACTGCATATAGACGAATGCCGCTCGCCCACGCGAGCGCGCCAGCCATCGCAATATTCGCCAATTGATCCATGATGCATGCCCCGTTTAGTAAGTATTCCAAATATCGTAACGCATGAATGTGTCGCCCGACGACGCGAATTTAGTGAAAAAAAGTCGAATTGGAGTTGACCGAGTTTCTCACTTATGTCTATAATTGCGGTTCTTCGGAATTCATACGAAGTTGCTTCGTTTGGCAGTTTACGGCTCGGCGAACTCGGGCGCGGGGTGGAGCAGTCTGGCAGCTCGTCGGGCTCATAA
>JANOKK010000498.1:0-1828 GCA_031419255.1 Betaproteobacteria bacterium | reverse complement strand
ACCATTACCGAAAAGCAAATGGACGCCGCTATCGATATTCTGGATGCCTGTCTGGCCGAAGAAGCTGTGTCCGCATAATTTTTTGAACCATTGAAACCGGAGAACACCATGCATGCCCGAGTTAAAACCGTTGACGCGCCCATCCGCGAAGGCATGCGCATCGCCGGCGAAAAAGTTCACACCGACCGCGTGATCGAAATCCGCTATCCGTATACGGGAGAAGTGATCGCGACCGTGCCGAAAGCCTCGGTGGAAGACGTGCGCCGCGCGTTTCGCATCGCGCGGCAGTACAAGCCCACGCTCACCCGTTATGAGCGCTACAAAATTCTCATGCGCTCGGGCGAAATCATCGCCTCACGGCTGCATCCATTGGCGCGATTGATCACGCTGGAGTCGGGCCTGTGCATCAAGGACACGCTCTACGAAGTGGGACGCGCGTCGGACGTGCTGCTGTTTTCCGCGCAACAGGCCTTGGTCGATGATGGCCAATCGTTTTCCTGCGACCTCACGCATCATGGCAAATCAAGGCGCGTGCACACCATGCGTGAGCCGCTGCTGGGCGTGATTTCCGCGATTACGCCGTTTAACCATCCCCTGAATCAGGTCATCCATAAAGTGGCCCCCAGTGTGGCGACCAACAATCGCATGGTACTAAAACCCACCGAGAAAACGCCGCTGGCGGCGATCGCACTTGCTGATATTCTTTACGAAGCCGGCCTGCCGCCGGAAATGCTTTCCGTCATCACCGGGGACCCGACCGAGATCGCTGACGAAATGCTGACCAACGCGGACGTCGATCTGGTCACGTTTACCGGCGGAGTCGCGATCGGCAAATACATTTCCGGCAAGGCGGTCTATAAACGCCAGGTGCTGGAGTTGGGCGGCAACGATCCCATCGTGGTCATGGATGACGCGGATGTCGTGAAGGCCGCCGAACTCGCCGCCAATGGTTCGTACAAGAATTCCGGCCAGCGCTGCACGGCGGTGAAACGCATTCTGGTGCACGAGAAAGTTGCCGCCGATTTTACCGACGCGCTGCTCGCCAAGACGCAGTCCTGGTCATACGGCGATCCGCTTGATCCGAAGGTCGATATGGGCACCGTGATCGATGAAAATTCCGCGATGCGCTTTGAAACGCTTGTCAATACCGCCATCAGCGAAGGTGCCCGGCTCCTGCACGGTAACCAGCGCAATGGAGCCTCGTATTCGCCGACCTTGATCGACCGTGTCAAGCCGGAAATGCACGTCGTGAAATACGAGACCTTCGGCCCGGTCTCGCCGGTGATCACGTTCAAGGATGTGGGCGACGCGATACGACTCGTAAACTGCACAGACTATGGGCTATCGTCGGGCGTTTGCACCAATCGACTCGACGACATCATGCGTTTCGTGAAGGAACTCAACGTCGGCTCGGTGAACGTGTGGGAAGTCCCGGGCTACCGGCTCGAAGTCACGCCGTTCGGCGGCATCAAGGACTCCGGGCTCGGCGTCAAGGAAGGCGTGCAGGAAGCGTGCAAAAGCTTCACGAACGTGAAGACGTATTCGTTGCCCTGGTGAGTGTCGGTACGCGTCGGGCGGCTAAATCTTGCCCAAGGCCCGCAAGATCTTCTCCGGCGTGATCGGCTGTGAACTGACGCGCGCGCCGAAGGGCGCCAGCGCGTCGTTGATCGCGTTCATCACCGCTGCCGGTGCGCCCGCGGTGCCCGCCTCGCCCACGCCTTTTGCGCCCAGCTGCGACTGCAGGGTCGGCGTCTCTACGTGCGCGCAGATGATATCGGGCATTTCGCCCGCCATCGGCACCAGGTAGTCCGCCATGTTGCCGTTCAGG
>JANOKK010000497.1:0-19354 GCA_031419255.1 Betaproteobacteria bacterium | reverse complement strand
GTGATTGTTTCCGAGGCATTCGGTGCAGAGGTGTGGGATCTGGTCAACGGCGCATTGCGAGCGGGGCGAATCGACACTTTTTCAGCGCAATCCGGCATTGGCGCGGGTAATGCTGGATTGGAAACGCTCCGCAAGATGCTCTTGGCCCTGGCCGACGATGTGCGCGTTGTACTTATCAAGCTTGCCGAGCGTGTGACGTACATGCGCTCGATTACCAGGGCCGATGATGTCGTACGCCGTGCCGCAGCGCAGCAAACCACGGACCTGTTCGCACCACTGGCGAATCGACTCGGTGTTTTTCAAATCAAGTGGGAACTGGAGGACTTCAGTTTTCGTTACCTTGAACCCGAACTCTACAAGCGAATCGCCTTACTTCTTGATGGCAAGCGCAATGAGCGCGAGGCCTACATTGACCGGGTGCTCGGATTGCTGCGCAAGGAAATGGATGGGCTAGGTATTCAAGGCGAACTTGCCGGACGGCCCAAACACATCTTTTCGATTCATCGCAAGATGCAATCGAAGAATGTCGCGTTTGAAAACCTCTATGATGTGCGCGCCGTGCGGGTGCTGGTTAACGATGTCGATGACTGCTATGCGGTGCTGGCGTTGATTCATGATCTCTGGCGACCGATTACCGGCGAATTCGACGACTACATTGCGCAGCCGAAGGCGAACAACTATCGTTCGCTGCACACCGCCGTGATCGGGCCGGAAAACAAGACGCTTGAGGTGCAAATCCGCACCCATGAAATGCATACTGCCTCTGAGCATGGTGTGGCTGCGCACTGGCGCTACAAAGAAGGTGCGGCAGTCGCAAAAGGCGGCAAGTCGACGGCCGACAAGAAATTTGAATCGAAGATCGCGTGGCTGCGCCAGGTGCTGGAGTGGAACAAGGAATTGGCGGATCAAGGCGGATTTTCCGAGCAAATCAAACAAGGATTGTTCAACGACACAATTTATGTTTTCACCCCGCTGGGCAAGGTGATCGACTTGACGGCAGGCTCGACGCCGGTGGATTTTGCGTATCACGTCCACACCGATCTCGGTCATCGTTGCCGCGGCGCAAAGATCGATGGCCAGATCGTGCCGCTGAATACGCCGTTAAAGAATGCGCAGCGGGTGGAAATTCTTGCTGCGAAGCAAGGTGGGCCCTCGCGCGATTGGCTGAATCCGCAACTCGGTTTCCTGATGAGTCCGCGCGCACAGGCAAAGGTGCGTAGCTGGTTTCGTCAGGAATACTTCGAAGTCGATGTCGCACATGGCCGGCAGGCAATGGAAAAGGAATTGTCGCGGGCAGGCGCAACCTCAGTTGCCCTTGAAAAAGTCGCGACCGCATTGGGACACAAGGGACTCGACGAGTGCCTTGCTGCGGTGGGACGCAATGAGATTACGCCCCACCAGATTGAGGTCGTGCTGCGCGAATTGCTTGCGCCCAAAATTGAAGCGCCTCGCGCGGATACGCCCATTGCGCTCACCGAATCCCGGCAGACTACTAAAACGTCGGGCGGGGTACTGGTGCTCGGCCTCAATAACATTGCAACGATGGTCGCAAAATGCTGCAAGCCGTTGCCGCCGGATCCGATCATCGGTTTTGTCACCAAGGCCCGAGGCGTGACGGTGCATCGGCTGGATTGCGTCAATATTACGTCTCTCAAGCCGGATCAGCGCGAACGATTGATGCCTGCCGAATGGGGTCACACGGGCGATCAGCCGTTCTCGGCTGACATGGAAGTGATTGCCGCCGACCGTCAGGGCCTGCTGCGCGATATATCCGAAGCACTTTCGCACGAACGCATCAATGTCACCGCTGTGAATACGCTCACGCGAAACAATGTTGCATCGATGCGGTTTACGGTAGAGATTTCGCGCTCAGACCAGATGCAGCGTGTGCTGCGCGCTGTCGGTGAGGTGGCGGGGGTGGAGAGTGTGCGTCGGCGTTGATGGATTTGCGCGGCGGTGTCAATGGTGCTTAACGCGGTCGCGTGAGCGCTGAGTAACGATGATCCTAGAAACCTCAGTTGACCGCTTCGTTTTTCTCCGAGATCCGCATGGTTATTGGGTGTTAGTCATGTTTCAATCTTCACCCGTTTGGTGAGAACGCTACGGGCGCGATTGCACGTTTTTGCGGCTCCCTGGCTGCGTTGCTCCTCCTGGCAGGGTGAAGCCTGCGTCGTCGTCCCGCCTTGCCAGAAAGCCGCAAAAACGCACACTCGCACCCGTCCAACTGAGATTTCTGGGATGATTGCGCGCGTCAGCGCATGATGAGCGCGACAAACAGCCCAACTGCCGTTGCAGCCAGCAACGCGATCAACGCAAGTGGACCTAAATTACTGGGTGGAT
Organism: Betaproteobacteria bacterium; assembly: GCA_031419255.1. Lineage (GTDB taxonomy): Bacteria > Pseudomonadota > Gammaproteobacteria > Burkholderiales > Usitatibacteraceae > UKL13-2. Next base: position 17,014 of record JANOKK010000497.1, on the reverse strand, counting down.
TCGCGTTCGCTTGGGTAGCGGATTCAGGCGCATGCTGCGTTTCCGGTCGCCGCACTTCCGCCGTAACGTCAGCCCCGACATCGCTGCTTCCGCGTCCACTGCCAGCACCCGCAATCGGCGGTTGCGTCGACAAGGCGCCGGTGATTTTTCCCGTGTAGGCGCGCATCTTCTGCGTTTCGCTGATGTACTCGCCGAATTCGCCGGTTTGGTTTGTCATGGCGGCGAGTTTGAGTGTGGCGTCGAAGGAGTCGAATGACTTGGCGAGCTTTAGCGGCTTGGTTTCATCGCCTGCGTCGACTTCCTTTTGATACTTGCCGACCCCCACGCCGAGTGTATCCACGGGCAGCGGCTTGGTCGACGGCGGTGCCTGTTTGGCGAGAACATTTCCAACGGGTTGTCGGGCGATCAGCAAACGCTTGACTTGATTGAGATCGTCCGCCAATTCGCGCATGGTCTGGTAGCGTTCGTCGGCTGATTTCGCGAGCGCCTTTGCCACCACCAGATCGAGCATCACCGGCACATCGGCATTGACGTTGGAGGGTGCAGGCGGAACGGTATTGACCGTCGCGTACATGATCGCATTGACATTGTCGCCATCGAATGGTGGCAGGCCGGCCAGCGCCTCGTAGAGCACCACGCCGAGCGAAAAAATATCGGTGCGGTGATCGAGATTTCGGCCGATAACCTGTTCGGGCGACATATAGCGCGGACTGCCGAGGATCAGCCCGGTCATGGTCTTCACGGCTGAGGCCGGCATGCGGGCAATGCCGAAATCGGTTATTTTTGCCAAGCCACCGCGTACGACCATGATGTTCGAGGGTTTGACGTCGCGGTGAATGATGTCGTTATCGTGCGCGAAACTTAAGCCCTGCGCGATTTGTGCAATCCAGTCGATCGTCATTGAGACCATTGGGCGACCGTCGTCGGCAAGGATGTCTTTAAGTTCCTTGCCTTCCAGAAATTCCATCGCCATGTAAGCCATGTTCTCATTGCGACCAACGTCGTAAATCGTCACGATATTGGGATGATTGAGTCTGCCTGCCGCCTTGATTTCCTGCTGGAACCTGAGTTCGTATTCGGCCTGCTCGTCTTTGTTGAACGAGAGGTTCACGGTCTTGATCGCGACCACGCGGTCAATCATGGGATCAACCGCTTTGTATACAACGCCCATCGCGCCTTGGCCGATGGTGTCGAGAATCTTGTAGCGACCGAGTGTTTCAACCATGTTATTTCTTGGCCGGCGTTGGTATTTGCGTTTGCTTTTGGCGCGCCTTGACGGTACGAAATGGCGGGCCCCAGGAGGGATGCCCCGCCTCGCCGGCGTTGAGTTCAAAGGCGGGATCCAATTGCAGGATTTTTTCAAATTCCATTCGGCACAACGCAAGACGCATCGTCAGGCAATAACTGAACGCGATGACCTTGTGAATTTGTACTTGATCGCCAATCATCGGCGTTTCCTTCAACGCATCCTGAAAAAGTTTAATCGCCTTTGGATAATCGGCCTCGTCGTAGGCGCTCGTTGCGTCGGCGACGAGTTTTTCGCCCGGCGTGACGATCTTGGCGGTAGGCAACGGCAAGGATTTGCCGGATTTTCGCAATTCGATCTCGGTTTTGACGAGGCGATATATCGGCCCCCACGTCGGGTGTCCGGCCTCCGCTGGTAGCAATTCAAACTTCGAATCCAGTTGAAAGGCTTTCTCAAACTCTTCTTTGCAGGCAATTTCGCGGCTATTCAGGCATTGAATGAAGGCCATATGTTTGCGCCCGTTCAACTGCTGAGGCCCAGGCAGGACGCCGCTATCGAGCGCAACGAGGAAATTGTTCATCGCCTCTGCATAGCTGCCGGCTTCATATTGCTTCAAGCCGGTGCTGAGGCTGAGTTCCGCGCGCTCAACTCGCTGGCGGCGGGCCAGTTCCTCAGGAGCGGATGCGGGCGGCGTTGGCGGGACGGCGACGCAACCTACCAAAAACGCCAATAGTGTCGCGACGATACCCGATCGAACTTGGCGCAGTGTCCAGCCGGGCGCGAGGACTGATATGGATAGCGGCATGTGGTATGGCAAAGGTTGGTCGATGGGCGGGGCTGGACAAGTTTCGCGGGAGGTTGCCAAAAAAGTTACTGGAATTTATGCTTGACGTTGATTTCTTCCTTGGCTTTTATCTCAATATTTTGCTTGAAAGGTGTGAAGGACGTATTTCGCACTTCGATTCGGTAATTGCCAGGCGATAGTTTGTGTTGTTTCAATGGCGGCGACACGCCTATCGATTTGCCATTGACGAAAACGTCGCCCCACGGCTGAATGCTCAAATTGAGGCGGCCCTCGACGAGCGCAATTTTGGCGGCATCAATCTTAGCGGAATCGGATTTTGCCACGGTGGATTTTGTGTCTACCGCACCCGGTGCCGTTGTCGGCAGTGTGCTCGCTGCGCCGCTGCTGGCTGCCACCGGCGTCTGAACGTTATTTGACGGATTCGCGCCAGCCACGATTGGCACAACCGCCGCACCGGTCGCCCCTTGTCCTTGGGTATCGCTGGATTTTGTCGCCACGGCGAGTGGTTGGCCAGGGCTGCCCGTGCCCGCCTCAACCTTTGTCGCGGCCGCCGGTGACGTTGTCGCCGACCTGGATTCTTCGATGGCAGCGGCGGTCGATTTTTCTGCCGGCTTCTTCAACGCCAACATGACCGCCAGTGCGATGACCACCAGCGCAAGTGTGCCGCCCGCCATCATCAGCTTGCGCCGGTCCTGTAGAAACGGTAATACCTCGCCTTCGTTCAGTGCTTTTGCCGCGTAGGTGCCAGTGCTGACGCCAGCCAGACGTTGTGCGCGCGCATTGGGGTTGGTCGCGGCAGCGCGATCAACCGTCCCGGCCTTGGCTTGTTTGAATGCGGCCGCCGATTCGCCGACAATATAGATTTCGTGTTCGCGTACATGTTTATCGGTTCGCGAACCCTCGTACTTGAAGAGTTTGGCGTATTCTTCAGAAATGACCGATACGACGTCAAAAAACGAGCGCGAAACCACGATTTGCCCGGGGCGCGCAAAACTCATGATGCGTTGCGCGACATTGATGCCATCACCGACAATATTCGGGTGGCCATTGATATCGCGCACCAGTTTTACCGGCCCCAGGTTGATGCCGATTCTCAATGGCAGCGCACCTTCCACTTCGCGCGCCGGCGCATCAGGTTCGGGTACCTCAGGGATCTGTGTCGCTGCCGCGTCGGCAATGGCACGATCAACCATGTCACGCAAATTCATGCCGACAAACAAGGCATCTTCCGGGTCACCCAAGAAACTCAGTGCCGCGCCGTCACCCGTATCCAGAATCAGGCGTTGCTCGGTCGGTATATCGACGAGGGATTCGGACAGCAGGGATGTGAATCGATCCTTGACCGTGATTTGTTCCGACACAGTTTTTTTGGAATAGCCGACGATATCGACAAACACGACGCTGCCGATAAAAGTTCGATTTCCCTGGTCAAGCATGGTGCTCACGATGGATTCTGGCCAATTCTCTTGCGATCGATTGGAGGTATGCGACCGATGTTATTGATAATTTTCCATATGTTACCGAAAACTGGGCCGGAATCCGAACAAAAATGCCCCGATGCTGCGCCGCATCAAGGGTTCGCTACGGCTGAGACCTTTTAGCCACGTCCACTGGCACTGGGCTGACATGCAAATAGATGCCCAGTAAACTCCTTGCTATCCGAGCCGATCAGGTAAAGAAATGCAGCACTCAAAGACTCGACCGCCGCCAACGACGTTGCAGACTCTCCCGGATGGCTCTGTGCTCGCATCGGACTTGAAACCGGGCCTGGGTGGCAGAGATTGACGCGCGGGGAGGTTGGCGACATGCTTAGTTCGTCGGCCAAAATGGCGGTGAGTGACATGAGCGCGCTCTTCACGACAGCGAACGGTCCCCAATACGCTTTTGGATCGATTGCATGAGTTTCGGTCAGGAAAACGACTGAGGCGTTGTCGGCGCGTTTCAACAAAGGCAGGCACGACCTCGTGAGCGCCGCCGGTACGGCGAGGTTCACCTTCGCGTGCAGCATCCACGTTTCCATATCATGCAGCTCAAATGGCATCGGCGTGACAAAGTGGCTCGCCGCATGGAACATCCCGTCGAGTCGTCCAAATGTGCTCTGGATTGCTTGTGCGAAGTCATCGAGATCGGTCTGGTTCGCCTTGGAAAAATCAAGCGGCATGATGGCAGGTTGGGGCAGGGCCTCACGTTCAATTTCGTCGTAGACGGCTTCAAGCTTGGGCACATTGCGGCCGTGCAACACGACTGTTGCGCCGTGCCCCGCAAATGTGAGCGCGGCGGCGCGTCCGAGGCCTTGCCCCGCGCCCGTTACCAGAATCACTCTCCTGTCGAGACAATCCTCCGTGGGTTGGTAATTTGCGGGCAATGAAATTGTTGGCAGCTTCATGTTGAAAGTTGATTTATTTATTCCGCAAAAGCGTCGCCGCGTGGCGTGCGGCACTGATGCCACTGCGCACCGCGCCTTCGATGGTCGCTGGATAATCCCCTGCGGTGTAATCCCCCGCCAGATATACGCCAGGCGTACCCGTTGCGTGATCTGGCCGCAGCGTCTGAATTCTGGGCACGCACGAAAAAGTTGCAAATTTTTCGGTGACGACTTTTTGCCATACAAGTGGCGGCAACGGACCCGTTACTTGCGTGAGTTCGGCGAGCACCAGTGCTGCCAATTCTTCCTGTGAAAGAGCTTCATGGGGGCCGGAGGCGGAAATGACCGCCGCAATCAAGCCGTCATTGCGGGCGCGCGTGGTTGCATCGATCGAAAGCAGGCGTCGATCAAAGAACCATTGTGCGTTGCCCGTCGCGCGCCCCAGCATTGGATAAGGCAGGCGGACAAGGCGATCAAATTTAAAGTAGATCGTAACGATGGGTTCATAGGAGAAAGGTGCCGTTGGTGCGCAGTTTGGCGGCAATGATATGGAATCGAATTGATGCGGGCCAATGGCGAGGATGACGGCATCAAAGGTAAAGGCACCGGTATCGCTCACGACGGCAAAAGTCTTATCGATTGCGGCCACGCGCTTGACGCGTACACCACACTTTGTTTCGCCGCCGTGGCATTCAACGTATTGAGACGCCGCATCCGGGAAAAGTGACGTCAAATCAGCTTGCGGCAACAGCAGGTCGCTTTTATCGCGCGACGATGAAAGCGAATCGCGCAGCACATTTGCGAAGACTTGCGCCGAAGCGATTGCAACGGGCGTATTCAGTGCAGACACGGTCAGCGGCTGCCACAAATATCGAATCAGGTTTTCCGGCTGCCAATGCTGCTTCAACAGTTGGTCGACCGTCAGTTTTTCATCGACTCGAAAATTCGCGCCTTTGAGCGCACGCATGAAGCGAATTGCGGCGATTCGATCCGCCATCGATAGCCCGCGTGCGGACAATAGCGCCCATGCCAATTGGAGTGGCGCAAATAATCGTGGCGCGCGCAACGAAAAATGCGGCGGTATGTCGAGTCTGAGAGGCACGCGCTGCAGCGCATTTTCTGCTACGCCGGCCAGAGCCATGAGCCGGCAAGTTTCAGAATATGCGCCGGAAAGAATATGTTGGCCATTGTCGAGTATCTCGTCTCGGTAATCGATGCGTCGCGCGCGACCGCCGAGGACTTTCGCCGTTTCGTAAACGCAGGTGCGGATTCCCGCTTCAGCGAGAGTCATCGCCGCCGCCATGCCCGCGTAACCGCCGCCGATGATGGCAACCTGCCGAAGTGCATTGCCGGAATCGATTGGGGCGTCAGTCACGCAGCCACCCACGTCCGCCACGCGATCCACAGTTTTCGCATGGGCGTGAGCGAGGTGCGCTGAGTCAAGACCTTGAATCCATCGCGCTCGATTTCGTCGAGAAGCGTGCGATAAATCGCCGACATGATGAGGCCGGGCCGCTGTGGACGACGATCTTCAGGCGAAAGTGCCTGGAAAGCCGCGTCGTATAAGGACTTTGCCCGGTCGGATTGGAACGTCATCAATTGCTGAAAACCGTCGGTATGCCTGGCCTGAAGGATGTCGGCGTCACTGACGCTAAACCGGCGCATTTCATCTCCAGGGAGATAAATTCGATCTCGTCGCGCGTCTTCACCGACATCGCGAATGATGTTGGTCAGTTGAAAGGCGAGGCCAAGATTTTCCGCGTATTCCAATGTCTTCGGTTGCGTAAAACCGAAGATGCTGGCCGACAATTGTCCGACCACACCGGCGACACGGTGGCAATAAAGTTTCAACGAAGCGAAATCATGGTAACGGTGATGGGTCAAATCCATTTCCATCCCGTCGATGATCTCGTTCAATCGCGCCTGATCAACACCATACTCGCGTGTCGCGGGTTCAAGCGCTTTGGTGACGGGATGTTGAGGATGACCGGCAAAAAGGTTTGCAAGTTCGGCACGCCACCACCCCAATTTTGCGCGGGCCACATCGATATCCGTCACTTCATCCGCGATATCGTCGACCTCGCGGCAAAACGCATACAGTGCGGTAATGGCGCGGCGCCGATCGCGCGCAAGAAAGCGAAAGCTGTAGTAAAAACTGGAACCGCTTTTCGCGGCTTTGTTTTCACAGTATTCGTCGGGTGTCATGTCGGTATCAGTGCGCGCGGTGCAATTTTGAGCCAATCCCAGCGATTGAGGCGCGGTCGATGGCGAAATACATCGCCGCGCGCCACCTCAATTTTATCCAGAATCACGAGACCGCCCGCGATCATCATGCGCAACTCCACACCCATGCGCCCGGGCATGACGCGGCCGAGTGGCCGCCCAAACTCCATCATGTTGCGAGCGCGGGTACATTGGAACGCCATCATATTTTGCCATGCGTCGTTGCAAATTTGATTGGCGATGTCTCGGTCAGCTAATCCAAATTGCGCAAGTTCGTCCTGCGGAAGGTAGACGCGCCCACCACCGTTCTTTTGCCAGTCTATGGCCACATCCTGCCAATGATTGATGAGTTGCAGCGCAGTACAGATTGAATCGCTCCATGCCAGATTTTGTGGCGTCACGATGAAATTGAGATGCAGCAGCAACTTGCCGATCGGGTTCGCCGAACGCCGACAGTATTCCAATAGCTCTGCAAAGTCGGCATAACGTGTTTTTGTCACGTCCTGAGTGAACGCATCGAGTAGATCGTGAAACAATTGCAGCGGCAAATCGTATTTCCGGATAACGTCGGCGAGATCGGAGAATAGGGGCAGTGTTGATTCGGCGCGCGTCTCAATGCAATCCAACTCTTTTTGGTATCCACCAAGTCGCGCCAATCGCGCGGCAACTGGCAAATCACCTTCATCTGCGAAATCGTCGGCGCTGCGGGCAAACTGGTAGATGATCTCGATAGGCTGCCGTAGGTGCTTCGGCAGCAACCAGGACGCGACCGGAAAGTTCTCGTAGTGATCGACGGGCACGTGCGGAGGGAATGAGCGCTTAGGGAATTTATTGGCGAATTATATTTGCAAAACAAGTACTTTCGAATGATGAACGGGAACAAATAAGCGCCTTGCCGCGCGCGATCAAGAACCGTTTCAGGTAAAATGCGCGCGTTGAGAAACAAATAATCGGAAACAAATAGCACCTCGCAAATCTGGGCGAAAGTGGCGGAATTGGTAGACGCACTGGATTTAGGTTCCAGCGCCTTACGGCGTGGGGGTTCGAGTCCCTTCTTTCGCACCAACTTCAATCTCTTGATCGCTGCTTGGTAGTTGCGTCGATGGCGGTCTGATTCCGCACGACAAAACCTGTGCCGACAGAGAAAACACAGCACTAAGGACTTTCATGCAAGCACAAACCAATCTTCCAGTCGCATCGGGAACCCCGAGCCCCAGTCGCCTCGAGCGGAATCTGATCCTGTCGCTGCCGGCTGTCGATATCGAGTCGCAAATCACCGGCAAGCTCAAGCAGATTGCGCGAACCGCAAAAATGTCGGGTTTTCGACCAGGGAAAGTGCCGTTCAATATTGTCGCCAACCAATACGGTTTTCAGGTTCGCCAGGAAGTCATGTCGGAGGCGGTGCAGAAGTGTTTTGCCGACGCGGTCAAGGGGCAGAATTTCCGTGTTGCGGGCTATCCGCGCTTCGCACCCGCCAATTCGGGAGAATCTGCCGACAAGTTTGAATTCAGTGCGACGTTTGAAGTCTATCCTGATGTAAAACTGGGCTCGCTCGCCGGCATTAAACTAGTGCGTCCGACTGCGTCAGTACTAGACGCCGACATCGATAACACCCTTGAAACGTTGCGCAAACAGCGCGCCACCTATGACAAAGTCGACCGCGCCTCGGTGATGGGCGACTTCATGGTGATTGATTTTCGCGGTACGCAGAATGGCGAGCCTTTCAAGGGCGGCGAAGCGGAAAATTTTGGCGTGGTTCTGGGCGAAGGCCGCATGCTTCCGGATTTTGAGGCCGCACTTCTCGGCATGGAGGGTGGTGCCACCAAATCGTTTGAGCTCACGTTTCCGGCCGATTATCAGGAAGAACTGGCCGGAAAAATCGCCCAGTTTGCAGTAACCGTCAAGGTCGTCAATGCGCCAAAATTGCCGCCGGTCGACGCTGAATTCGCCAAGTCGCTTGGTGTGCCCGATGGCGACGTGACAAAAATGCGCGGTGAAATCAAGGCAAATCTCGAGCGGGAGTTGAAAAAACGCATTCAGTCCAAAACTAAGGATCAGGTGATGGAGGCATTGTCGTCGGTTTCGGAATTGGACTTGCCGCGATCGCTGGTGGATATGGAGATTGGTCGGTTGCAGGAACAAGCGGTAAAAGACCTTGAGTCGCGTGGTATGACGACGAAGGATTTGCAATTGCCGCCGGAACTGTTTGTGGAACGTGCGGAAAAGCGCGTCAAGCTTGGGTTGATATTGAATGAAGTGGTGAAGCAAAACGAATTAAAGGCAAAACCCGAACAGATTCGCGCCATCGTCGAAGAGCACGCGGAGAGTTTCGAGGATCCGAAACAAATGGTGCGCTGGTATTACAGCGATCAATCGCGCCTGGCGGAAGTGGAAGCCATGGTGCTGGAAGAAAATGTCGTGGATTGGGCAGCGAAGTCGATGGATGTATCGGTGGCGGCCCAGTCGTTCGACGAAATCATGGAGATAGTGCGCAAATGAAAAGCATGACAAGGTTCGGCGATTTTCAATCCCAGGCCTTTGACCTGACCGGCATGGCGCCTGGTTCGGGTGATGGGTATGGTACGTCCGGTCTTGGCTACGTGCCGATGGTGATCGAGCAATCCGGACGCGGCGAGCGCGCGTTCGATATTTATTCCCGGCTGCTTAAAGAGCGGGTGATTTTTCTCGTTGGTGAAGTCAATGATGCCACCGCTAATCTGATCGTCGCGCAGATGCTGTTCCTCGAGTCGGACAATCCCGACAAAGACATTTCGCTTTACATCAATTCACCAGGCGGCTCGGTCACCGCAGGCTTGGCGATCTATGACACCATGCAGTTCATCAAGCCGGATGTGACAACACTTTGCACCGGGTTTGCCGCGAGCATGGGCGCATTCCTGCTTGCCGCCGGCACCAAGGGCAAGCGCATTTGCCTGCCGAATTCCCGCGTGATGATTCATCAGGTGTCAGGTGGTTTTCGCGGTCAGGCGTCGGACATCGCGATTCATGCCAAAGAAACCTTGTTTCTTAAAAACCGCCTTAACGAGATCATGGCCAAGCACACGGGTCAGTCGATCGAAGTGGTCGAGCGCGACACGGATCGGGACAATTTTCTCTCGGCGGAAGATTCATTGAAATACGGTATCATCGACAAGATTCTGGAGAGCCGTCATCAATTGTGATTGGTGATCGCGCGAGTGAATTCAGCGACGTGCGACAGCTGGCAAATGGCGGACAACGCGGCAAGCAAGGGTTGAAACGGACACATCGATGACCGAAAAAGTTGGCGAAAAACTGCTTTATTGTTCCTTCTGCGGCAAGAGCCAGCACGAAGTGCGGAAACTGATTGCCGGCCCGTCCGTATTCATCTGCGACGAGTGCATCGACCTTTGCAACGATATCATTCGCGAGGAAGCGCAAAGCGATCCCAATGCGAAAACGTCGAAGAGCGATCTGCCAACGCCGCAGGAAATATGCGACATCCTCGATCAGTACGTGATCGATCAGGTGCAGGCCAAGAAAATCCTCTCAGTCGCCGTTTACAACCACTACAAGCGTCTGAAGACCGGTGCCAAGGACGGCGAAGTCGAACTGGCCAAATCGAATATTCTGCTGATCGGACCGACCGGATCCGGCAAGACCCTGCTCGCGCAAACGTTAGCCAGGCTCCTGAACGTGCCGTTTGTGATTGCCGACGCAACGACATTGACCGAAGCTGGCTATGTCGGCGAGGATGTAGAGAACATCATTCAGAAGCTGCTGCAAAAGTGCGATTACGATGTGGAAAAAGCGCAGCGCGGCATTGTCTATATCGATGAAATCGACAAGATTTCCCGCAAATCCGATAACCCATCGATCACGCGCGATGTGAGCGGTGAGGGCGTGCAGCAGGCATTGCTAAAGCTGATTGAAGGCACCATCGCTTCGGTCCCGCCACAGGGCGGTCGCAAGCATCCCAATCAGGAATTCGTGCAAATCGACACCACCAATATCTTGTTCATTTGCGGTGGCGCATTCGGTGGCCTTGAAAAAGTCATTCAGAACCGTACTGACAAAGTCGGCATCGGTTTTGGTGCCGACGTTCGCAGCGGAAAAGATCGTGAAGCCAGCAATCAATTGTTGCGCGATGTGGAACCTGAAGATTTGATCAAGTACGGCCTGATTCCCGAGTTTGTCGGTCGGCTTCCGGTGGTTGCTACGTTGGAAGAGCTGGATGTCAAAGCCTTGGTGCGTATTCTCACTGAACCCAAGAACGCGTTGACCAAGCAATACGAACGTTTGTTCGCAATGGAAAGTGTCAGCCTCGAATTTCGTGAATCCGCGTTGGGTGCGATCGCTCAACGCGCACTTGAACGCAAAACCGGTGCGCGTGGACTGCGGTCGATCATCGAGCATGCATTGCTGGACGTAATGTTTGAGTTACCATCCCTCAGCAACGTCGAAAAGGTCGTTGTCGACGAAGGTACGATCAAGGGCGAGCAACAACCTTTGCTGATCTATTCAGACCAGCCAAAGATGGCAGGCGCGCAGTCCTAGCGCCCGATGACAGGCACGCTGCGGGGTTCCCGCTTTGCGCTAAGCCGCATGGAATGCCCGCGATTCTCGTTATGCCAAACCCCGCATTCAATTCCCGCACCACGAATTGGGCAGCGGTCGCCTGTGTTTGCGACGATCTGCTCACCGGAAATCGGTGGCTTGAGATTCGTGCCGGTGCCTCAAACTATCCAAATATCGACAACTGCAAAGCAATACTAAGGATTCAATCATGAGCATTTCCCAAGAGTCGGGCGAGACCACCATACTTCCGCTGTTGCCGTTGCGCGATGTAGTGGTGTTTCCGCACATGGTGATCCCGCTTTTTGTCGGTCGCCCCAAGTCGATCAAAGCGTTGGAAGCCGCGATGGAGGAAGGCAAAAATGTCGTTCTCATCGCTCAAAAATCGGCCGCAAACGACGATCCTACGCCGGAGGACTTGTATGGCGTTGGCTCGGTTGCCAGCATTCTGCAAATGCTCAAACTGCCCGATGGCACAGTAAAGGTATTGGTCGAGGGCGTGCACCGCGCGCGCATCTTGCGCGTGTTGAACGAAAAAGAAAACTACGAAGCGGAAGTTTCGCCGATTCCGCAAGGCGACGGCGACAACAATGAAGTCGAGGCAATGCGGCGCAGCCTGTTCGCGCAATTCGATCAGTACGTCAAACTCAACAAGAAAATTCCGCCGGAAGTATTGACGTCGTTGTCAGGTATCGAGAGCGCCAGCCGCTTGTCCGACACGATCGCCGCACATCTACCGCTCAAGCTCGAACAAAAGCAGCAGATCCTCGAGAATTTCGATGTGCCGTCGCGACTCGAACAATTGCTTGGCCTGCTGGAAACCGAAATCGATATCCTGCAAGTTGAAAAAAGAATTCGCGGGCGTGTCAAGCGTCAGATGGAAAAATCGCAGCGCGAGTACTACCTGAACGAGCAGGTCAAGGCGATACAAAAGGAACTCGGCGAAACCGAAGAAGGTGCCGAGGTCGACGAGCTCGAAAAGAAAATCAAGGCCGCGCACATGCCGAAAGAGGCGCGCACCAAGGCTGAAGCGGAACTGAAGAAATTAAAGCTGATGTCGCCGATGTCGGCTGAAGCAACCGTCGTGCGAAATTATATTGACACGGTCGTTGCCTTGCCTTGGAAGAAGAAAACCAAGGTCAGTTCCGATTTGGCGAATGCAGAGAAAGTCCTCGACACCGATCACTACGGGCTTGAGAAAGTCAAGGAGCGGATCGTTGAATATCTCGCGGTACAAAGCCGTGTGGAGAAATTGAAAGCGCCGATACTTTGTCTGGTCGGCCCGCCTGGCGTCGGTAAAACGTCGCTAGGACAATCCATCGCCAAAGCCACCAATCGCAAGTTCGTACGCATGTCATTGGGTGGCGTGCGCGACGAGTCCGAGATCCGCGGTCATCGTCGCACTTACATTGGCTCAATGCCCGGAAAAATCTTGCAGAACATGAGCAAGGTCGGCGTGAGAAATCCACTTTTCCTGCTCGATGAAGTCGACAAGATGGGCATGGATTTTCGTGGCGATCCGGCGAGCGCGCTATTGGAAGTTTTGGATCCCGAACAGAATCACACGTTTCAGGATCACTACGTCGAAGTCGATTTTGATTTGTCGGATGTCATGTTCGTCGCGACGTCGAACTCGTTCAACATTCCGCCTGCGTTGCTGGATCGGATGGAAGTAATTCGACTTTCGGGCTACACGGAGGACGAAAAAGTTCATATCGCGCGCCAATATTTGTTGCCGAAGCAAATGAAAGCCAACGGTGTCAAAGCCGATGAACTGAATGTGGCAGACAATGCGTTGCGCGATATTGCACGCTACTTCACCCGCGAGGCCGGTGTGCGCGGAATGGATCGCGAAATCGCCAGAATTTGCCGCAAAGTCGTCAAGGCGCAACTGACCAAGAAAAAAGACGGCAAGGTGCAGGTGACGGCAAAGAATCTCGACAAATATCTTGGCGTGCGCCGTTACACATTCGGCATCGCCGAAAAGGCCAATCAAATTGGTCAAGTGACCGGTCTTGCGTGGACCGAAGTCGGCGGCGAGTTATTGACGGTGGAAGCGGCCCGATTGCCGGGCAAAGGCAAGGTCGACACGACCGGCAAGTTGGGTGAAGTGATGCAGGAGTCGATCAAGGCGGCAATTTCCGTGGTGCGCTCCAGAGCAAAGGGTCTCGGTATCGCCGAAGATTTTTACGAAAAAAACGACCTTCACATTCACCTGCCCGAGGGGGCCACACCCAAGGATGGGCCGAGTGCCGGCATCGCCATTACCACGGCGCTGGTGTCGGTCCTGAGCGGCATTCCAGTTCGCTGCGATGTCGCGATGACCGGCGAGATCACTCTGCGCGGTGAGGTTTTGCCGATCGGCGGATTGAAGGAAAAATTGTTGGCGGCCGCGCGCGGTGGCATCAAGACGGTATTGATTCCTGAAGAGAATCAAAAAGACCTGGCGGAAATTCCGCACGAGATCACCAAGGATCTGACGATCATGCCCGTGCGCTGGATCGACAAAGTGCTTGAGCTGGCGCTGGAGCGATTGCCCGTACCACTGGTCGACAGTGTTGACGTACCCGTCGTGCCAGCGGGGCCGGTGAAAGATGCAAATGTCGTCACGAAACATTGAACTCAAATTGATGAAACAATGTCGGGTGTAGATGCATTGTGAGAAACTGGCGTGTCAATTGCGGGAACTTGATTTTCCCGCTTGACACCGGGTTTCTCAAATTGCTATAAAAGATCATTCGAGTTGGTTATCCGCTTTGTGTAATGGTGGATTAGAATCTGAATTCGCTGTTGACCATTTTTTGCTTTGCTTTTTTCAAGCCTGACTCCATCTCTTTGAAATCAGGTATCACCAAAAAATAAACTTGTGGAAGGATCCTTCACGTGAACAAATCCGAATTAGTCGAATCAGTCGCCAAGACCGCCGATATTTCAAAAGCCGCGGCACAGCGCGCGTTGGACGCCATGGTCGGCGCGATCCGCGTGTCTCTGAAGCGTGGACAAATGGTGACCCTCGTGGGGTTTGGTACTTTCCATGTCGGTAAGCGGAAAGCGCGCGCCGGTCGCAATCCTCGCACTGGTGCCCCGATCAAGATCAGCGCGGCGAAAGTCCCGAAGTTCCGGGCTGGTAAAGCACTCAAGGATGCGCTAAACTAGCGGGCTTCGGGTGCTTAGCTCAGCTGGTAGAGCGTCGCCCTTACAAGGCGAATGTCGGGGGTTCGAGCCCCTCAGCACCCACCAGTATCTTGTAAGCGGCGAAAACGCAGTTAGCGCAGTCCGGTTAATGGAGTGGTAGTTCAGTTGGTTAGAATACCGGCCTGTCACGCCGGGGGTCGCGGGTTCGAGTCCCGTCCACTCCGCCAATTCAAAAAGCCTCGCGGCGTCGCGGGGCTTTTTTCGTGTGATGCGTGTCGAGTCCCGTCCGCCATTTCGTTGCACCGAAATGGCGTTCATGCCGCGTTTGCATGCGCAGGCATGCAAACGAAACCCGGCATTCACCTCCGCCAATTCAAAAAGCCTCGCGGCGTCGCGGGGCTTTTTTCGTATCGCATATTGTGACAACTTCAATTCCCTGTGAGTCGATTCCCGACAATCCGGATTTTCGGCGCTTGAGCAGCATTGTCGGTATTGAAATCGATCTGCGCTACGCAAGTGCGCAAAATTTTGTCGGACGCGATTTGTATTCGCCACTTGATTGTGCCTGGTTGCATCGTGTCGCGGCGCAAGGATTGGAAACCGCAAACGTCTGGCTGAAAACGCAACGCACCGACCTTCGCTTCCTGGTGTTGGATGCGATGCGCCCGCAACGGGTTCAGGAACAACTCTGGCAGTCGTTGGAAGGCACTGGGTTGCAGATGTATCTTGCCAACCCGGCGCGCGGCTCGATCCATTCCTTTGGCATGGCGGTTGACATCACGCTGATCGACGCGCGTGGAACGGAGCTTGATATGGGCACGCCCTTCGATGACCTGACCGCCTTGTCGCATCCTGCGAAGGAAGCGGAGCATCTCGCCGGGGGCATTTTGAACAGCGGGCAAATTGCCAATCGGCAATTGCTGCGCGATGCCATGAAGCAGGGCGGCTTCAGTGGAATCGGCACCGAGTGGTGGCATTTCGATTGCGGCGATCGGCTAACGGTGCGCGCAGAATTTGCGCGAATCTTGTAGGGCTGGCAGTCGCGCTAATTTGCGCGGGAACGACCCACCCAATCGACCAGTGCATCAAGTATCGATTGCCCCACAGGCGCGAGGGGGCCCGACTGCGGTTTATGATTGATGATCGCAACGACCACGTACATCTGACCCGCCGCGTTGGGGACATAACCGGCCAACGCGTTCACATTGTTCAACGTGCCGGTTTTCATGCGCGCCCGCCCCGCGACCGGGCTGTCCTTCAGGCGGTTGCGCATCGTCCCGTCAAGTCCGACCACCGGCAGACTGCTCATGAACTCCGGTGCCCAGTTGCTGCGATATTCGGCAACCAACAATGTTGCCAATTGCGATGGGCGAATGCGCTCTTTGCGCGACAAACCCGAGCCATTGTCTGAAACAAATCCTTCGTCGCCAATCCCCTGACGCGTAAACCATTCACGCACCTTTCGATCCGCTTGCGCAAGCGTCGCCAAACCGTCGCCGGCTTGCGGCGTACCCATTGTCAGAAATAACAAGCGCGTCAACGCATTGTCAGATGGCTTGTTGATTGCGCGCAGCATGTCGGCCAACGTGCGCGAACGATGGCGCGCCAACTGGCGCGCGTCGGGCGGCGTGGTGCCTTCGCGCGCTGCGCCGCGCCACATGCCGCCTTGTGCTGCCCACAGCGTGCGGAACAGTCGATCCACAAACTCATCACGTTCGAGGACGTTGATGTCGGTCGACGCGGTGCAATCGCGCGGAAATTCGCCGCGCAGTTGAATTCGGGTGATCCCAGTCTCCGATTTGACAACGACCGGCGATTGCCAACCGTCATTCCAATCTTTGCAGGCGCGGTCGATCAAGTTCATATGCATGTCGATCACAACACCCTCAAGTTCGGGTGTAAATCGCGCACGCAAACTCGTTTTGTCTGCTTCCAGATCGAGTTTCAGCATATTGGTATTGACCATCAGCGCATCCGGAATGACGTTGTACTCGGCTTCCGGCGATTCGTCGAACGGCGGCACACCGATATCCGTGCGCGTGGGTTGAAACATCGTTCGATCAAGTATCACGTCGCCCTGGATTTCGCGCACGCCTTTTTGGCGCAGTGTTTTCAACATGCGAGCCAACGCTTCCGACGTGAGGTCGCCATCGCCACCACCGCGCAAAATCAGATCACCGCGAAGTTGGTCGTCAATAATTGCTGCACTGGTCATAAGCTCGGTCTGCCAGCGAAACGTGGGGCCAAGTGTTTCCAGCCCGACGCCGGTGGTGACCAACTTCATGTTTGATGCCGGCTGCATGCTGGCATCGGGTCGGTGCGAAATCAGCATTGCGCCATCGGACAATCGGAAGGCGATTGCGCCCATCGCCTCCGGTGGAATGTTGGCGCTGGCCATCATGGCAACGATTTTTGGGGGCAAGCCTTTTGACTGCTCGCCCTCGTAATTTTGGGTGGCACATCCGCCGATGATCAACAGCAGAAGACACGTAACGATTGCGCGCGGGAACTTGCATTGAATCATGGCTGTTCCATTTCAGATAGAGCGAGCAAAGAAAATCGCTGATGTCAAGGTGGCACGCCGTCTGCGGAGTGACCGTCGTCAATTTACCTAAAAACTGTTGTAAACATACCAAAAGCACGGCGAAGTTATTGCATTAAACACGAACCGGTAGCAGAGTACGGA
>JANOKK010000496.1:0-3482 GCA_031419255.1 Betaproteobacteria bacterium | reverse complement strand
TGGATTGGCAGCCACAGGCGGCACCGATATTTTTTCAACCGTCGCGGGTTTTTCGACGACCGGATCAGTAATCGTCTGCGTCACTCGCGGCACCACATCCGTTGGCTTCACGGTTTCAATGGTCGCCGCAGGTGCGACGGGCGGCAGGCGCGGCAGCAAGTCTGGCGAGCGCGCATTGCTGCGCTCAATTGGCGTCGGCACGGGCGGGGCCAGCGGTGCGAGCGGTGTCATGCGCGGCAAGGCAACCGGCGGCGGCACGGGGGCCGGCTCGGGCTCGACTTTAGGTGGCACAAATGTCTTGGCGCGTGGCGCGGTTTGCAGCGGGGTTGCGCGCTCGCTTCGCGCCGGGGCCAACGGTACCAGGCGGGGAATCAATTCAGGCGGCAGCGCGATCTCGCGTTCCGGCTCCGGTGTGACTATCGCCTTCGGTGCGGGCAGGCTATCGAGTTTCGGTAGCGACTCCGGCAACCGTGCCGCAGGGGGTTCCGGTGGCGCGGGCGGTGACTTTACCGGTTCCGGAATGGCGCGCGGCACCACAAAATCGGTGACTGGTTTTTCAACGTCAGCGGCAATCACCCGCGGCATTGCAGGTTCTATCTCGGTCGTGTTGGCCGGCGTGGGCGATATCGCTTCCACCGGTGCCGCATCGCTCGCAGGTGGTGTGCGGCGCGTGCGATTGCTGCGCGTGGCGCGCGGTTTGTCGCTTTGTTCCAGACTTTTTTCCAGACTGCCGAGTTTGGTTTCAGGCCGCAATGCGAGCGTCTCTGCACTGTCCTGCGCGCCGCGCTGCAACGTGACCGTGAGTGGGCCGCCCGCGCGCGCGCCGCGCGATTGGCCAGTACGTGCGCCATCGGTCGTATCGCCAAACAACACGACCGCCAAAATATGCAGCACGATCGACAGCCACACCCATTGCTTTACCGGCGGCGTGCGCGAAGTGGTGCCACCAATGCGCCGCGCGGCGACGTTTGGCGGCGGCGCGCCATCGTGCGGGGGCAGAATCTCGGGGCCATGAACGCCGAGCGACACGCGCCAGCCGGGACCGAGCGCCAGAAACGGCATGATCTGCGGGCAGCGCTCCAGCAAATGCGCGACCGGCAGCGTTTCAAAAAACCCCGCCGCCCGCGCATGCCGGCCACCTTTGCCGCCCCAGATGTACCAGCCGCAAATGCCGCGTTCCGGCGTGATGCGGCGCGCGTTGAGTGGCTGGTGTTCCAGCGTGTTGAGTGCGACGGCGACCTTGTCCAGTGGCGACGGCGGCACAAATGGAGAAGCGTGCGCCGTGCAGATTTCCTGCGGGCTGCGCGTCTCGACCCAATGCGGCACATCGACAACGTGCCCTCGCCCTGAGTCATCCCCCGGGGCGGGTACGGCAATAACGGGACCGCCGGAATTCATGTGGGATGGGATTGGATTCGCGTCTGATGAGAAATTTCATCTCATCAAATGCTACTACCAGATGCCTACACACGCCAAATTGCCGCAATCCAATTGCCGCAATGTACTTCCACGCGGCAACGTTGCGGCAGTTACTTGCCTTTCAAGTGCTTGTCCAAAAATTCAAGAATTTTGCGGTTCGCTTCCATGTTGTTTTTCTTTTTCGAAAAACCGTGGCCCTCGTCGGCAAACACCACGTATTCCACCGGCACGCCATTCTTTTTTACCGCTTCCACGATGTCGTCGCTCTCGGGTTTGATGACGCGCGGATCGTTCGCGCCTTGAATGACCATCAGCGGTTTACGAATTTCTTTCGCGTGAAACAAGGGCGAAGTGGCGATCAAAAAGTCACGATCCTTGACGGGATCGCCAATTTCTTCGTAGAGCGCTTTGCGGAAAGATTCCCAGTACGGCGGGATGCTCTCCAGCGTACGCAACCAGTTCGACACGCCGAAAATATTCACGCCCACCTTGAACGCCTCCGGCCGAAATGCCATCGCGGCCAGCGTCATGTAGCCGCCGTAGCTGCCACCCATGATGGCGATGCGTTCGGGATCAATGTGGCCGAGGCTCGCGAGATAGGTTTTGGCTTCGATGCAATCCCATAATGGCTCGCGGCCATGTTTCTTGTCGTCGGCCGCGAAAAAAGTTTTGCCATAGCCGCTGCTGCCGCGATTGTTGATGCCCAGCACCGCGTAGCTGTGGTTGGCCAGATATTGCATCAGGCCACTGTAGCCGCGCGTGGTTTGATCCCCCGGCCCACCGTGCACGAACACAATGGCCGGCACCTTGTTTGCGGCGCTGGCTTCGTGCGGTTTGAAGTAAATGTTCGGAATCACCATGCCATCGAAGGATTTGAAGCGCACCACTTGGGCTTCCACCAGATCGGCGGGATTGATTGCTTTCGAGAGGCTGTTGGTCAGTTGCCTCGCTTGTTTCGATTTAACATCGTAGACAAAAAGATTGCTGGGCGAACGGTCGCCATTGACGTAAAACGCGATTCGTGCACCCGACTTGGAAAACCGTACGGTGCGCAATTCGCCGACCGGAAGATTCGGCAGCGCCAGCGGTTTTTCGGCGGCACCTTCAACGATGCGAATCACCACGCTGCCATCCTGGTTCACGCCGGTCACACGAAAACGGCCATCGCGTGAAAAGTAAGTGAAGGCGATATCCCAATCGGCTTTCTCATGTTCGCTGAATTGACCAGTGGCAAGGTCGTACGTTTGCACACGAGAAAATTCACTGCCTTGATCGCTCAGGAGAAACAATTTTTTTGACTCCGGGTCAAACTCCTGCGCGTTAAAACTCACCGAGCCCTGATGAGGCGTGATGTGTTTCAACTCGCTCTTTGCCACACTGTAAAGGTGAATATCGCTGTCCAGCGTGGTGTTGGTCTTGCCAAATGCGATCCATTTTTCGTCGCGGCTGATGGCACCCGGCGTGAGGCCTTGCTCGTTCTTGTAGAACAAGGTGCGCGCGTAGGTTTTGGCGTCGTGGCGATAAATGTCGAAAAACTTCGCGTCGCGTTCGTTCGAGGTGACATAAAACGCGGTGCCGTCAGGCTTCCAGCCAAAGAATGTGGCCTTCAATTTCTCGCCGGGCGTGAGGTCTTTCTCGGTGCCGTTCAGCTCGCGCACGTAGAGATGATTGTTCTCGTCGCCGCTCTTGTCGCGCGTATACAAAATGCGGTCGTCGTCGGGAAAGTAGCCGACCGCTAGAGTGGTGTCGGTCGTCGAATTGGTGAGTGCCAGGGCCTTTCCGCCGGTGATCGGCATGTTGTAGGCGTTGAAAATACCGGTCTCGTTGCTGTTGAACAGAATGCGTTTTTCATCGGCGCTGAACGATGCACCGTTGTAATTGGTGGTCGCGAGGAATTGCTCGATGGTGTAGCGCTTGGGGGTTTTGGGTGCCGGTGTTCCCGCCGCTTTTTTCGTCGTGCCACAGACGCCCTGCTGCGCTGATGCATCATGAATCGACAAACCAACCGCCACGATGCCGAACGCGGCGATGGCCGCAACAATTCGATTTACAATCATTTTTGC
>JANOKK010000495.1:0-4696 GCA_031419255.1 Betaproteobacteria bacterium | reverse complement strand
AAAACTGCCCTCATGGCCTTAACCAAGTGCCATGAGGGTCAGATTCTGGGGTTTCCTTGCCATTGAACTTTTTTTGCAAAGTGCCGCGATTTTCCTGGGTTGACTCTTGTGACGAATTCAATTGGCGATCCGCTACCACCTTGCCATCGGTCAATTCGATTATTCGATCACAACGCTCGGCCAGTCTCGGGTCATGTGTGACGATTAGAAACGTGGTGCCCTCATCGCGATTGAATCTGCGCATCAGCGCGAACACGTCGTCGGCACTTTTGGTATCAAGGTTGCCGGTCGGCTCGTCCGCCAACACCAGCGGGCTGTTGCGCGACAGCGCGCGGGCAATGGCCACACGCTGTTGCATGCCGCCAGAAAGCTGGCCGGGCTTTTTCAGCAGCGCATCTTTCAGGCCAACACGTTCCAGCAGGCTGGTTCCATGTGTTCGATCCTTGTCGGTCAGCGAACCCGCATGAATGAGTTGCGGCATGAGTACATTCTCAAGCGCACTGAACGCGGGCAGCAGATGATGAAACTGAAACACAAAGCCCAGCATTTTTCCGCGCAGCGCGGTGATGGTGGTTTCATCGAGCGCACCGATCGACTGGCCCCGCAATTGGTATTCGCCCTGGGTCATTGGTTCGAGAAGACCAATGATATTGAGCAGCGTGCTTTTGCCCGAACCCGATGGACCGATGAGCGCCGCAAATTCGCCTTGGTTGATGGTCAATTCAACGCCGTGCAGCACTTCGGTTTCAACCGGCGTGCCAATGCCATACGATTTGCGCACGTCGCGCAACTGCAGGATTGGCGTTACGTTGCTCACAACCTTATCGCCTCGGCAGGATCGAGCTTTGCCGCGCGGCGCGCCGGGGCCACCGCCGCCAGCACGCCGCAAAGTGTGGCGATCACTGCCACCGAAAGCGCCAAGTCAAGTGGCAGCTCAACCACAAACAGCGGCGCGCCATCCGGCCCGCGTGCGAACATCATGAATACCCACAGCAACAGTTTTGCGAGCGCCACGCCGATGAGTGAACCGAGTCCGCCGACAAACGCACCCTGCGCCAAAAACACCCGCGTCATCTGTGTGCGTGTCGCGCCCATCGCGCGCAAGATGCCGATCTCCTTGCGCTTTTGCACTACCGACACCACCAGCACACTGGCAATGCCGAGCATCACCACAATCACGGTAAAACCGCGAATGAGGCCGGTGCTGATGCTTTGCGCATTGAGTGCGTTAAGCAACTGGCTATTGGTCTGCATCCAGCTTTCCACATCCAGACCGGTGCGGCGCGCGAGGAGCTTCGCGGTTTCATCGGCCTTGAAAATCTCGGCCACCTTCAAATCGATGTTTGTCACCCCGCCGGGCAGATCGAGCAGACTTTGCGCGCTGCGCAATGAAACATAGACAAACCGACGATTGGCGTCGCGCGAGCCCAGATCGAATAACCCGGCCACCTTGAAACTGTCGCTGCCGCCGGTCGCGGTTTGCACCGTCAGGCGATCACCCACCGTGATGCCCAAATCGCTCGCCAGTTGCAAGCCGACCAACACTTCACCGGGCGCCAAACGTGCCTCACCCTGCACGATCTTTTCGCGCAGCCCAACGATGCGCTCATAGGCGTCAAGTTCAATGCCGATCAGCGAAATGGCGCGACTCGCCTCACCGCGCACGGCAAGCGCTGCTCCGCTGACCATCGGCGAGACCGCGATGACACCGGGAAGCTGGGCAAACTCCATGATAAGTACACGCCAGTTTTCAATCGAGCGACCGCGCTGCGCACGCGCCTGTACGTCGCGCGCAATCAGCGCCGTGCTGGCCTGCGGAATGGTGGCCCGATCTTCGAGCGGTTTCACGATCACATGAGCCTGTGTGCCCAGAGTGCGCACAATGGTGTTGGCTTGCAGACCGCTGATCAGGGCTGAAATGTAGGTGACTACCGCGACGCCGGCGGCAAAACCAAACACAATCAAAATCGATTGGAATCGGCCCTCGCGCAGGAAACGCCACGCGACAGTCAGCTCGAAGCCCATCAGCGCCGTGCCCACGAACAAACCGTCCACGAACAAAAAATCCGTGGGAAGAATATCTGTTCAATAGCGAACCATGCGCGTAAATACAATTACTTCTCCGGCACCAGGATTTTCGTAACATCATTGCCCATGCCCGGGGCAATTGTTTTGACCGCATCCTCACCGCGATGCACGCGCGCGCCCTCGGCAATGGCACGATCAACAATCACTGCATTCCCCGCCTGCAGGCCCTCGCGCACTTCGACATAGGTGCTGGAGCGAATGCCCAGCTTCACCGCGCGCTTTGCCGCAACGCGGCCTTCCAGCAACATGACCGTCGGGTTCACGCCGGTGGCCACCAATTCGGCCGGAATCGCCAGCGTTTTCTCCCGCCGCGCGGTTTCAACCTCGATCGACAGTGTCATGTCGTTACGCAAAAAAGCCGGTGGTGTGGTGACCGCGAATTTCACCTCAACCGAGCCGCGAAGCACATCGATGGTGGGCGAGATACCCTGAATCGTCGCCGCAAAAGTCTGGCCGGGGAACGCGTCCGCCACAACGATCGCCGCCTGACCTACCGTAAGTTGCGAGAGAAATTTTTCATCCACTTGCGCCCACAGTTGGGTGGGGCCCGCCAAACTCATCGAGGCCACGCGCGCGCCGGCTTGCAAAATCTGTCCCGGCTCGACAAAACGCTCCAGCACCCGTCCGGCCGCAGGCGCAAGAATGCGCGTCTGCGCGAGGCGCGAGGCCGCAAACTCACGCGCCGCGCGCGCCTCTGCCACGCGTGCGATCACTTGTTTCAGTTCTGAACCGGTGGCGTTGGCCTGCGCTTGCGCCTCGGCGGCGGCCAACTGGCTCTGCGCGACCTCATTGACGCGGCGGCTCTCGTCCAGGCGCGATTGGCCAATGAATCCCTTGGCAAACAATTCCTGCTGGCGCACAAACTCGCGCGCGCTGGTGGTGGCATTGCTGCCCGCCTGCTCCCTCTGCTGCATGGCAACCGGTGCAATGACCGAGCGCTGGCTAGTCAGGCGTGCTTCGGCGTTGCGCCACGCGGCATCGGCTTGATCCAACGTCGCCGTCAGCTCGGCGTCTTCAAGCGTGGCGATCAATTGACCCGCTTTCACGTCGGCGCCTTCGCGTACCGCAACACTTTTCACCCGGCCCACAATGGTTGAGCCCAGTACCACGCGTGATTCGGTGGAGACACGCCCAGTCAGCACCACCGATTGGGTGAGCGCGCGTACCTCGACCACCCACACCTCGACCGGCTTGCCGTACCACGCACGCCACGCAATGAATAAAATGATCGCCAGCAAACCCGCGCCGCCGATCAGCCAACCGCGTCCAGAGAGTTTCAACATTTATGCCTTCAAGGAAGTCCAGGGGCACCGGCGTTGCGTGTCGCGTCAATACCGGCACAAGCAAACGTAGATCGCCATTTGATGCGCTGTTCGGAGCGAAAGCCCCGAAACGCGCGCCAGTCAATGACTTTGGTAACTTTGTGCGTGTGCCGCGACAAAATGTCTCGATGCGTCTACCGTTTCAAGATGCGCGACGCTTCAAGTGCAAAATAAGTGAGGACACCGTCGGCGCCGGCCCGCTTGAATCCGAACAATGATTCCATCATGCAGGCCTCGCCGTCGAGCCAGCCATTTTGCGCGGCAGCCTTCAACATCGCATACTCGCCGGACACCTGATAGACAAATGTCGGCGCGCCGAATTCGGTTTTGCAGCGCCGCACAATATCCAGGTAAGGCATGCCGGGTTTCACCATCACCATATCGGCACCCTCCTGCAAATCAAGCGCAATTTCGCGCATGGCCTCGTCGGAATTGCCCGGATCCATCTGATAGTTTTTCTTGTCGCTCTTGCCGAGATTGCCCGCCGAGCCGACCGCGTCGCGGAATGGGCCGTAGTAGGCGCTCGCGTACTTGGCGGCATAGGCTAAGATCGCGGTGTGAATGTGGCCGTCCGCGTCCAGCGCACGGCGTATTGCGCCGACACGTCCATCCATCATGTCAGAGGGTGCCACGATATCGACACCGGCCTCGGCCTGACACTGTGCCTGCTTCTCCAGTACCAATATCGTCTCGTCATTGAGGATGTAGCCGGCCTCGTCAATCAATCCGTCCTGACCATGCGTCGTATAGGGATCGAGTGCGACATCACACACCACGCCGAGATCGGGAAAACGCTGCTTGATTTCACGCACCGCGCGCGGCACCAAGCCACGTGAATTGAACGCCTCGTCACCATTTGCCGTTTTTAATGATGCGTCGATGACCGGAAACAATGCGATGGCCGGAATGCCGAGCGCGACGGATTCTTCGCACACCGAGAGCAGCAAATCGATCGATACACGATCAATGCCCGGCATTGACGCGACCGGCTGTCGCTGCTTTTCACCGTCAAGAATAAAGACGGGATAAATGAAATCCGCCGACGACAGCGAAGACTCGCGCACCATATCGCGAATAAATCCGCTGCGGCGCAGTCGGCGCATTCTTCGATCTGGAAATTGGCCAATGTTCATCGATTTTCCAAACGTTCTGGGTGGAACTTCCAATCACGGCGATTCATGGCGCGCGCAGTTCGCATTTTTCCGCGCATATGCTGCGCGAAAAAATTGAACTTTCGCGGCGTGTCGCCATCTTATCGCATGAGGGGCTCATTCCTCCCCGCTTCT
>JANOKK010000494.1:0-1644 GCA_031419255.1 Betaproteobacteria bacterium | reverse complement strand
CCTCGCGATTGCCCGCAGCCGATCAAGGAGGAAACCCTGCTCACCGGCCCGCTCGAAGAAACCAGCAAGGCCTACGCCATCGCCAAGATCGCCGGCATAGAGATGTGTGCCTCGTATAACAAGCAATACGGCACGCAATTCCTCTGTGCAATGCCGACCAATCTCTACGGCCCCGGCGACAATTACGATCTGAATACGTCGCACGTACTTCCTGCGCTGCTGCGCAAGGCGATTACCGCCAAAAAAGAAAACCAGCCAAGCATGACCGTCTGGGGCACCGGCACGCCGCGCCGCGAATTCCTGTATAGCGACGATCTGGGCGACGCCTGCGCGCTGCTGCTTTCGCTGCCGTGGGACACGATCATCGCTGCACTTCCAAAGCCGACGCTGCCGCTCATCAACGTCGGCTATGGCGAAGACATGACCATCCGAGAACTCGCCGAGGCGATCGCGGATGCGGTGGGATTCAGCGGAACGCTCGAATGGGATCGCAGCAAGCCGGATGGAACGCCGCAAAAATTGATGGATAGTTCGCGGATGCGCGCCTTGGGATGGAAACCAATGACAACTCTACCGATCGGCCTGCCGACGATCGCGGCGCAACAATCATAGGCGACGCTAATTCGCGCTGCCGAAACAGGTCAAGCCCCTCGCCCCAAGTGGGAGAGGGGTCGCGGAGAGGGGCTTCGGTCGGTCGTAGGGCGGACTTGTCCGCCGTTGCGGTGACGATTGGCGGACAAGTCCGCCCTACTAAGAAAGAAACACGAAAAAAGAACTTGAAAACGGGTGGCACCAGCGCTGCGGATTTACCTTCGACGGCCTCAGTAGGGCGGACTTGTCCGCCGTTTCGGTGACGATTGGTGGACAAGTCCGTCCTACTGGTATTTGTAGAAAACTGATCCTGTCCGCTTTTCGATTTCGTTAAGTACTCAACGAAAAGTTGACGGGATCAGACCCGACCATCCGTGAACTCGCCGCAGCCATCGCCGATGCGGTAACATTTCACGCATAAAACGAGAAATTCAACATGCCATGCGCATCAAACCCGAACAATCCCGATTGATCTCCCAGTGCATCCATCTCCATCTGGGCGATGCCGCGCGCGTGTGGCTATTTGGTTCGCGGGTAAACGATGACAAACGTGGGGGGGATATTGACCTCTATGTGGAAACCACCCCGCATCCCTTGATGAACGAATTGCGCTGCAAGCATGCCCTGGAAGACGCGCTCGACACGCCCATTGACCTGATTGTTCGCGCGCCAGGCGACGCATCGCCGATTGGCATCATCGCGAAAACCGAAGGCATTGCACTGTGAGCCAACAACTTCAACTGATTCGGAAAAAACTCGATCATCTCGATCGCATGCGCGAATATCTTGCGTTTTCGCTGGATCAGACCCTGCGACTCGTACCAATCCGATCCTGGAAAGACCTGACACCGCATGAACATGAAACGTTGGCGGCATTCCGCCTTCGCTTCAGCGAATTTCAGGAGCACCTCGGCAAAACCATGCGCGCTATCGCCATCGAAGAGGATCAGCAGACCGAGCCCTACACGGCGGTTCTCCTCTACATGGAAAAACTGAGGATCATCGATGCGGCTGATCGCTGGAAAACGATTCGCGAACTGCGCAACGCCGTGA
>JANOKK010000493.1:0-4034 GCA_031419255.1 Betaproteobacteria bacterium | reverse complement strand
AGTCCAATACCCAGGCCACTCAAAACGATGCCACGGCGCAAATCGGAAAACAAATCTACTTTCCCCATAAACAGTTCTGGCGGCACTGGCTGGCCTTTTTCCGCCAGTCGCAACGCCGTCTCGTGAATCAGACGAGTCTTGCGCGATTTGTACCACAGCAGCAACCCGATCAGCGCAATCGGCGCGCCGAGTCCAAGGGTGATCGCCAAAACGGCGACGATGGTGTGTCCGGGTTCCATGCGTTTCTCCTGGTCCAAAAAGTTGATGACGTTTTGGGTATGACGCTGGGAATGCCGATTCTGGATTTACTCGGCGGACATTTCTGGCGTGATCGGAATGATTTTCACCGTCTTCTGCGGCGTTGGCAATTCACGCATCGCGCCCAATGGCGACCATTTCAGCAGCGCCAATCCGAGCAGTAAACCCGCGCCACCGCAAATGGCGATCGTCATCCGCAGCCCGAGCCAGGTGCCGAGCACGCCACCCAACAACGATCCCAACGGTGCCAGCGATACCGAAATGAAGATGAGTGTAGACGTGACGCGACCTCGCAGGTGTTCCGGCGTTGCGGCCTGCCGCAGCGACAAATAATTAATGAAGAACAGCATCGCACCTAGATCCATGAGGAACAGTGCCGCACCCAATTGCGCGCCCGCCCAATCGTTGACGATCACACCGGACACCATCAGCCATGCGACGCCGGTCAAGGTGAGGCCGATTAACATCACGTAACCAACACCGAAGCGTCGGTTGAACCACTGGCAGGTGGCGGATGCAATCAGAAAGCCAATGCCGGCGACCATGAACAGCGCACCAATTTTCCCCGGCGAAAGGGCCAGATCGCGCGTCGCATAGAGGATCACGATCGCGAGATACGCATGCTTCAGGATATTCCAGAGCATCAACGTGAAGCCGATCGAGCGCAATACAGCATGACCGAGAATCATCTTCAGCCCTTCTTTCGCGTCCGCCCAGATTCCCGCGAACGCCGCTTTGTCATCGCTCGCCGCGCGCAATTTCGGCGCATCGCTCGCCATCGGTGGAATGCCACGCAACATGGCGGCGGAAAGGAAAAATGAAATGGCGTCGAGCATGATCGCAAACGGTGCTGTCAACCAATGAATAAGTGCGCCTGCAATGCCAGGGCCGATCAATGACGATGCCGAATCGGATAGCGCAATTCCCGCGTTGGCCTCGACCAAATTATCGTTACCCACGCGCTCGGCCATGAAAACCTGGTACGCAGCCCAGCCGATAATGCCGCCGGTACCAACGAGGAAACCGACCAGATACAAAATCGGCATCGACAAGAATCCCAGCCACGCCGCAATCGGCACCAGCATTAGTGCCAGGCCGCGTCCAATATCGGCCAATATGATAAGCCGCAATTTTCTCGAACGATCGATCAGTACACCCGTGAATAGACCGAACAGCGTGTAGGGCAGCGCCTCCATGGCAGTGAGGATGCCCATTTCTAGCGGGCTTGCATCCAACAATATCGCGGCCGTCAATGGCAGCGCCAAAAACGTGACCTGCCCGCCGAAGTGAGTGATGGTCAATGACAGCCATAGTGTGCGGAAATCGCGGTTGCGCCAAATGCTGCCGATGTACTTTTCCCACCAGTGGAAGTGCGTTGCTGCGTTGATGGATTTTTCGTGTGACTCTTGATTATTCATTTGTTCCAACGGTCTTTTTTGGCGCAGTGATTGTTGAGTCACTGCCCCTCCGCCGGCCCGTTTTGCAGGCGGCAGAATTAATTTTAAAGACGGGGAAGTCGGGCTTCCGGCTAATTCCCCGCCGCTTGGATCCGGCAGGGGCACATGGCGTGCTACCGGGTCAATGCGGGATGGCAGTTGCGTCGAATTGACGGCGCGGCAATGTGGAAATGGTTTTGCCGCCATGCAGACGCGACGCGCGCATGATGCCAAAATGCCCACGTCCACATGCCGCGCCGGCAATGGCAGCGCCTGGAAAAACCAGCGCCGCGCAGCGCGCGATGTCAATGTGAAAGTGGTTCATCTGGAGCACCCCGTGATTCAAGCTTAAGTGCCAAGTTTAGCGCAAATTGAAAAAACCCGCAAAGACAGGCAGATCGACTAGCCCGGTTTTTTCAAATTCTCAATGCGTTGCTTTGCATCATCCACGGCTTTGCCCGTAGTCGCATAGGTCAGGAATTGCTGAAGTGCGGCGATCGCCTTCGACTTGTCGCCTTTGGTTTGATACGCGATGCCGAGGCGGTAATGTGCGTTCAGCTTGCCGTCGATTTTCAACGCGCGCTCCATTGATGCAATTGCTGCATCCACCGCATTGTTTTCGAGCTGTACGCGGCCAAGTCCAAAATGCAGCATGGCGCTTTCCATGTCGATAGCGATCAGGCGCTCAAATAGCGATTGGGCCTTGCCCGACTGCTTGTCGCCGATCATCGCGAAGCCAAGGCTCGCCCACGCTTGCGGTAACGTACGCACGACAACTTCATCCGGCGATTGCCTTAGCGCGGCCAATAGGGTCTCCGCTTTGTCGAATTCTTTTTCATAAATATGCACTTCCGCGCGCAACAATTTTCCCTGCGCCGCATTGAACTTGCCGTGCTCGTCGCAATTGGCGATCGCCTTGCGCACGCTGCCGCCGGCGATGCCTGGCGCTTGCAAATAGAACCGATTGAGATCGCGACGGGCATCAAAATTCATCGGTGCCAGCTCTACAGCCTTGGCGAATTCATCTTTGATGCGAGAGGCATATTTGATGCCGTCCATCATTCCCGACGACATCGCTGCCGCACCGTACAGGCGGCCAAGCGCGTGATGGCACTTGGCGGAATTCGGCAACGCTTTTGCACAGGCTTCCGCATTCGCGATGGCCACTTCACGTTTGACGACGTCATTCGCGACGATGTTGGCGAGATGCCAGATCGCGACATCGTCCTTTGCATTACTCATAAGTCAGTAATATAGGCGACACTCGGATGCCCAAAGAACGAGCGTACCAGTTTTGGATTGTTACCGATTTCGGCAAATTGCGCGGCGATGCGTGGTGCCAATTTCTCGCCCTTTTGCAACGGCCTGCGCGCATTGCCGGTGCGCTTGGCATGGCTCCATACCAGTTCATCCGGATTCAGTTCCGGCGCATAGCCCGGCAGGAAGTGCAGCGTCAGCCGACCTTGGGTCGAGGCGACATAGGCCTTCGCAATTTTCGTCTTGTGCGCGGGCAAGCCATCCAAGACCAGGTGCAGCCGCTTCTTGCGCCGATGCATCAACGTCTTGAGCAGTTTCACGAACAACTCGCCGTCAAGCGCCCCTTGGTACGTGGCAAACCAAAAGGCACCCTTGGCGCTCACCGCCGACGCGGCGCTGATGCTCTGACGCTGCCCGGGCACTTGCACTATCGGCGTCTTCCCTTTGACGCCCCAGGTCTTGCCCTGCACGGCGTCGGCGCGAAAGCCCGATTCGTCCCAGAAGTAAATATCGGCTTTCTCCGCACGGGCGGCGCGCGCAAGGGCAGGGTAGGTTTCGTGCTGCCATCGCGCAATGGCTTCCGGATCCCGCTGGTAGGCACGCTGCAACGGCTTTTGCGCCGTCAGGCCCAGCCGCGCCAGCATCCCTCCAATCGAAGCCAAGCTCAACGTAACGCCGAATTTCTCCAGTACCAGTGCCTGCACAATCTGGCGCGTCCACAGCCCGAAGTCAAAACCATACTGCATCGGGTTCCTGCCGTTGACCCAGCGAAACACCCGCCGCTCCTGCGCCGCCGTCAGCACCGGTGGCCGTCCCGTTCCCTTCGTGCTCTTGAGCTTCCTCATTCCGTTGCCGCGTCCCTTGACCTTCGGCAACCACTTATAAATGCTGGTACGCGCAAATCCATACGATGCCATCACGTCCGCCGCGCGCTCGCCCTCTTGCACCCGACGCACCGCCATCTCGCGAATCGTTTCCAGCGTCTTGTGATCCAGCGTCCGTCCGTCTATTTTCATATCCATTCGACCAATCTATCATCGAATGGTTCCGCAATTGTTTCCTATATTACTGACTTATGAGTAA
>JANOKK010000492.1:0-1936 GCA_031419255.1 Betaproteobacteria bacterium | reverse complement strand
GTGACACCTCGCAGGTTGAGGGATCAAGACTAGTCCTTGGTGCCGTTTGGTATTTGATATCAATCAAATCACCCAATGAAAAACGGCCGGTTGATATCGGCCGTTTTTCATTGACGCGCGAAAAAGCGCGCTCAGCTATCGGTTTCGAGGAAGCTCTTCAGTTTCTCCGAACGCGATGGATGACGCAATTTCCGCAACGCTTTCGCTTCGATCTGGCGAATGCGCTCACGCGTAACATCGAATTGTTTGCCAACTTCTTCAAGCGTATGGTCGGTATTCATCTCAATGCCGAAGCGCATACGCAATACTTTCGCTTCACGCGGCGTGAGGGAATCAAGCACGTCTTTGGTGACATCGCGCAAGCTGGTGTACTGCGCGGAATCATCCGGTGCCAGTGTTTGCATGTCCTCGATGAAATCGCCCAGATGCGAATCGTCGTCGTCGCCGATCGGCGTCTCCATCGAAATCGGTTCTTTGCTGATCTTCAGGATTTTGCGGATCTTGTCTTCCGGCATTTCCATTTTTTTCGCGAGCGTCGCGGGATCCGGCTCAAGCCCGGTTTCCTGCAAAATCTGCCGCGAAATGCGGTTCATCTTGTTGATGGTCTCAATCATATGCACCGGGATGCGAATGGTGCGCGCCTGATCGGCGATCGAGCGGGTAATAGCCTGACGGATCCACCACGTTGCGTAGGTTGAAAATTTGTAGCCGCGACGGTATTCGAATTTATCCACCGCCTTCATCAGGCCGATATTGCCTTCCTGGATCAAGTCGAGGAATTGCAATCCACGGTTGGTGTACTTCTTCGCAATCGAGATCACGAGACGCAAATTGGCCTCGATCATTTCGCGTTTGGCGCGGCGGGCTTTGGCTTCGCCGGTGCTCATCTGGCGCGCGATTTCTTTCAATTCCTTGATCGGAATGCCGACTTCTTTTTGCAAGCCGATCAACGCTTCCTGACGTTCGATGATCGATGGCTTGAACTTCGCCAGCAACGCCGCGTGGCCCTTGCCGTGGGCGATTTCTTCGGTGATCCACTTCAGATTGGTTTCGTTGCCCGGGAACGACTTGATGAAATGCGGGCGCGGCATGCCGGAATTTTTTACGCACAATTCCTGAATCATGCGCTCGCTCTTGCGCACGGTATCGACCAATCCGCGCAAGCCGTTGCAGAGACTCTCGACTTGTTTTGCCGAAAAACGAATCTGCATCAGCTCGGCTGAAATCTCTTCCTGCAAATCTTTGTAGGCGCGCGAACGATGACCCTTCTCAGTCAACACTTTGCGCATCTTTTTATGCAGCTTGCGAATCGAATTGAAGCGCGCGAGCGAATCCTGTTTCAATTGCTCGAGGTTAGCCGCAGCAATCGAGCCGTCTTCGTCTTCTTCTTCTTCCTCGATCTCTTCGTCCTCAAGATCCTCGTCGGACAATTCAGCTTCGGAAACCTGATCTTCGTTCGGGTCAACCAGGCCATCGATGACTTCATCGATACGCAATTCGTCGCGCTCGACTTTATCGGCGAGCGCCAAAATTTCTTCGATCGTCGTCGGGCAGGACGAGATCGCGTGAATCATGTGTTTCAGGCCGTCTTCGATGCGTTTGGCGATCTCGATTTCGCCTTCGCGCGTCAGCAACTCGACCGAACCCATTTCGCGCATGTACATGCGTACCGGATCGGTGGTGCGACCGAATTCGGAATCGACCGAAGACAGCGCCTGCGCGGCTTCTTCTTCGGCGTCGTCATCGTCGGCGGCGGGCGGTGCAGCTTCGTTCAGGAGCAGCGTTTCGGCGTCCGGCGCGGCATCGTAGACCTGGATACCCATGTCGTTGAACGTGGTGGTGATCGCCTCGATCTGCTCGGCATCGACCACGTCCGGCAAATGATCGTTGATCTCCGCGTAGGTCAAAAAGCCGCGCTCTTTGCCCAGCGTGATCA
>JANOKK010000491.1:0-2403 GCA_031419255.1 Betaproteobacteria bacterium | reverse complement strand
TGGTGACCAACGGTATGAGCCAGTATTCGCGCAATGAGCGCAACGCGAACGCAGGCATCGTAGTGGGGATCGATCCGCGTGATTATCCTGGTGTGCCGCTTGCCGGAATCGATTTTCAACGCCAGTGGGAGTCGCGCGCATTCGAATTGGGCGGCGGAAATTACGAAGCACCCGGGCAATTAGTCGGTGACTTTTTAGCGGGGCGCGCGTCAACGTCGCTGGGTGAAATTGTCCCTTCCTACAAACCTGGCGTGCATTTGACCGATCTCTCGACCTGCATCCCGGACTACGCCGTCACCGCGATTCGCGAGGCGTTACCCGCATTCGACAAGCAGATTCGCGGATTCGCGATGTATGACGCGGTGTTGACTGGCGTGGAAACGCGCACGTCATCTCCAGTAAGGATTACACGCGGGCCGGACTTCCAAAGCCTGAATGTGAAGGGGCTCTACCCAGCAGGCGAAGGGGCCAGTTACGCCGGCGGGATACTGTCGGCGGGCGTGGACGGCATCAAGGTAGCTGAGGCGGTCGGGCGATCCCTATTGGGCATCGCATCGAGCGAGAGCGCGGATTCGGGCTGGAAAGATAGCGGCGGAAGCGCGTAGCCGGTTCGCGTAACATAGCGGCCAACGCAACGTCACCGGCTCACAAGGCGGGTGATTTTTCCAACCGACGCGGCACCATCCGTGCCTGCCTAAAGGGAATCAATGAATCGCCACAAATATCACAACGTGCTGGATCTGATCGGCGACACACCGCTGGTTCGCCTACGCAATCTTGACGCCGGTGTGTGCGAACTCTACGCGAAACTTGAATGCAATAATCCGGCCGGCTCGATCAAGGATCGCATCGGCCTGCGCATGATCGAAGCGGCCGAGCGTGACGGCAAAATCAAGCCGGGCGGCACCATTGTTGAGGCGACTGCCGGCAACACCGGCCTCGGTCTCGCACTCGCGGCGATTCACAAGGGCTATAAACTCTTGCTGGTGATTCCCGACAAGATGAGTCAGGAAAAAATATTTCACTTGCGCGCGATGGGTGTGGAGATCGTGATGACGCGATCAGATGTTTCGAAAGGTCATCCCGAGTATTACCAGGACATGGCGAAACGCATCGCGGGCGAAATGCAGGCAGCAGGGACAAGCGCATTTTGTATTGACCAATTTTCCAATCCTGCCAATCCCGCCACGCATGAGCAGTGGACCGCGCCGGAACTATGGGAACAGATGGAACATCGGCTCGATGCGGTGGTCGCGGGCGTGGGCTCTGGCGGCACCATTACCGGCATGGGGCGATTTTTCCAGCGGGTGGCACCGCATGTAGAAATGGTGCTGGCGGATCCGAAGGGTTCGATCTTGAACGAGATCGTCAATACCGGCACGCATGGCGAGAGCGGATCGTGGCTGGTGGAAGGCATCGGCGGCGACTATGTGCCGGCTAACCTCGATATCACGCTCGCCAAAAAAGCCTATGCCATTCCGGATAGCGAAGCGCTGCTGGCAGCGCGCGAGTTGCTGCAAAAGGAAGGCATCATGGGTGGTTCTTCCACCGGCACATTGCTCGCCAGTGCATTGCGATATTGTCGCGAACAAACGACGTCAAAGCGTGTGGTAACGATCGTCTGCGACGTAGGCGGCAAGTACCTTTCCAAGATGTACAACGATTATTGGCTGGTCGATCAGGGCATCATCAAGCAGACCAACAAGGGCGATCTCACCGACCTGATCGCGCGCCACCACAAAGACCGCGCCACCATCACCATCAAGCCGGACGACACTTTGCAGACCGCGTACGCGCGAATGAAGCTCTACGACTTCCAGCAATTGCCGGTGATGGAAAATGAAACGGTGGTCGGCATCATCGATGAATCCGACATTTTGTTGTCGATTTATGGCGATGAAAAGCGCTTCAAGTCGCCGGTGCGCGAGGCGATGACATCGAAGCTCGACAAAGTGCAAATAAACGATTCCATCAACCGCCTGATGCCGATTTTCGATCGCGGCCATGTGGCGATCGTGGAAGACGGCGAAAAATTTCTCGGGCTGATCACACGTTACGACTTATTGAATTACCTGCGCAGAAGGATGCAAAAGCCATGAGCACGACTCACCTCTTCGGCACCCGCGCGATCCACGCGGGGCAAACACCCGACCCCACCACCGGCGCCGTGATGCAGCCGATCTACGCGACGTCGACCTACGTGCAATCCAGCCCCGGCGTACACAAGGGCTTTGAATACGGTCGCACGCACAATCCCACGCGCATGGCGTTCGAGCGGTGTGTGGCAGATTTGGAGAACGGCGTACAGGGGTTTGCGTTCGCCTCCGGTCTGGCCGCCTCCGCAACAATATTGGAAACGCTCGACACCGGCAGCCACGTTATCGCACTCGATGATTTGTACGG
>JANOKK010000490.1:0-1483 GCA_031419255.1 Betaproteobacteria bacterium | reverse complement strand
ATACTCATATC
Organism: Betaproteobacteria bacterium; assembly: GCA_031419255.1. Taxonomy (GTDB): domain Bacteria; phylum Pseudomonadota; class Gammaproteobacteria; order Burkholderiales; family Usitatibacteraceae; genus UKL13-2. Next base: position 1,472 of record JANOKK010000490.1, on the reverse strand, counting down.
TCGTTGATTTTGAAGCGAGTCCTACGCTGTTGCAATGCATGGTTCAGCCAGTTGTTACTTGGGTCACCATCCCGGTTCACTCGCGGAACGCAACGCCAGGACAAAGCCGGAAATCACCGTTTTCGCCGGATGTTTCGCTTTCCCGCGCAGTTCCCAAGACCTACTGCCAGTGCCAGCCAACCCCGCCGACGACGGAAAACGAGCGGTCGTTTTTGCTCACCGCCGGTGCCAATTTGATTGGCCCAAACAAGTAGCGATACTAAACGATTTACGCGCACCGTCCGCGAAGCGGATAGCAGCATCGGGTGGCGTGAAGATGAACAATTCGGTGGAGTCGCGGCGCAGTGAGAATTGCTCGCGTTCTACCTCAGGTCACTTGGAAAATACGCTGTTTGCAAATTCTCGAATGGTTTGCATGCAGAAATAAAAACAGTCGACGTCGCGCACCAGTCATGAAATTCCAACCACACGTTAATCAATATCTGATTCCGCATGATCCAACGATCATGCAGGGTGTGCTTGGCCGTCTCTTGCCCTACGCGCAACGGTAGTACTCGTCGTCGACTGCGCGCCGCGATACTGCGGCAGCTAGTCCTGTGCCCTGCGTTGTTCCTCCTCTGCCTGCCCGCTGAAAATTGCGCGCGCAAATTGCCATTGAGGAAGAATTATGAAACGCATGTTATTCAACGCAACCCAAGCCGAAGAGCTCCGCGTTGCCATCGTCGACGGTCAAAAACTGGTCGATCTGGATATCGAACACGCCGGCCAGGAACAGAAAAAAAGCAACATCTACAAGGCCGTTGTCACCCGCGTCGAGCCATCGCTTGAAGCCGTGTTTGTCGATTACGGCGGTGAACGCCACGGTTTCCTGCCTTTCAAGGAACTGACGCGAGAGTACGTACAGGGCGAAACCGGTGAAGGCACCCGCGCGAAGATCGCGCAAAATCTGAAAGTCGGCAACGAAATTCTGGTGCAAGTGGAGAAGGACGAACGTGGCAATAAGGGCGCCGCGTTGACAACCTACATTTCACTGGCCGGCCGTTATCTGGTGCTGATGCCGAACAACCCGCGCGGCGGCGGCGTGTCGCGACGTGTTGAAGGCGAGGATCGTGCTGAATTGCGCGAGACACTCGATCAACTTGAAATCCCCGAAGGCATGAGCATCATCGCCCGCACTGCCGGCATCGGAAGATCCGCCGAAGAACTCAAGTGGGACATGAATTACCTCATTCAATTGTGGGAAGCCATTGAGGGTGCGGCGAAAGAAGTTAAAGGCCCGGAATTGATTTATCTCGAATCGAGCCTCGTGGTGCGCGCAATTCGCGATTTGTTTCAACCCGACATTGGCGAAATTCTCATCGACACACCGGAGATTTTTGAACAGGCGCAATCTTTCATGTCCACCGTCATGCCGGCCAACGTCGGCAAGGTCAAGCTGTATCACGACGACGTGCCGCTGTTCTCGCGTTTCC
>JANOKK010000489.1:0-6327 GCA_031419255.1 Betaproteobacteria bacterium | reverse complement strand
TGCGCTATTTCATGTCGATCCCTGAAGCCGCGCAATTGGTTTTACAGGCGGGAACAATGGGATTGGGCGGCGAGATATTTGTGCTGGATATGGGCGAGCCAGTAAAAATTGTTGACCTCGCGCACGACATGATCCGCTTGTCCGAGCCGGCTGACGAAGAAATCAAGATTGTTTATTCGGGATTGCGTCCCGGCGAAAAATTATTCGAAGAATTGCTCGCACACGACGAGCAGACACGACCGACGCCACACCCGAAACTACGCATCGCCAAGGCTCGTGAAGTCGACGGAGGCTTCATTGAAAGCGTGTCGACATGGCTGCTCCAGGAGCGGATACCGGACGATTCAGACGTGCGTCGCGACCTGAAACGCTGGGTGCCGGAATATGTCGCGCAGGTGCGCCCGCGTTTGAAATCCATCAGTGGCGGCGGCGGCGAAAAGAAGGTCGCGGCACAGTCCTAAAGAAACTTCTCGACCAATATTGAAAAAAAATTGGCGCGCCCGACACGATTCGAACGTGCGACTCCTGCCTTCGGAGGGCAGTACTCTATCCATCTGAGCTACGGGCGCGCTGAAGCAATAGTGTTACGAGAGCCAGTTTACCATCCGTTGGGTTTGGCGAACCGCAATAATGGTCGGCCACGGTAGAGTTTGAGCGCGAAAGCGCTTCGCCGGTATAATCGCGTTTTAGCTCATTTCACGCGATAGTTTTTCAGGAATACATCATGTCCCAGCATCATTCCGATCCAGTTGAAGAGAATATTGAAACGCACCCGGTCAAACTTGCTGTCGCCGTTGTTGTCGGCGCGGTGGCACTGGTAGTGGGAATTGTCCTGCTGGCGTATTTTGCGGTGGGCTCACATCGCGTCGGCGAAACCGAGGGCAAGGCAAATACCCCTGAAGCTATCGTCCAGCGCATTGCACCGCTGACAACGCTAAGCGTTGATGCGTCGAAAGGTGCAACGGCACCAGTTGTCGCGCCCGCAGTTGTGACCAAGAATGCGGCAGCGCCGATTGTCGCGATGGCAATTCCAGTGGCGCTTCCTGCCGGTGGCGCGCCGGTAAAGGGTGCCAGCGCGGGGGAAGGTACATACAAATCCGCTTGTTTGGCTTGTCATGCGGCAGGTATTGCTGGTGCGCCAAAGACTGGCGACAAGGGTATATGGACTGTCCGTATTGCCAAAGGCAAGCCAACTCTTTATGAACACGCATTGAAGGGATTCAACGGCATGCCTGCCAAGGGCGGCAATACGTCGCTCGCAGACGCCGATGTCAAGGCGGCGGTCGATTATATGGTGGCCCAAATCAAGTAATGCGGCCTCAATGGCAATCCGAATCAGGGCGGCGCGACCGCCCTTTTTTGCGCGCATACAATAGCAATTGACGGCGGAGTAAACGCATGGCCACCTATGCAATTGGCGACCTCCAAGGTTGCTTCGACAGTCTTGAAGCGCTTCTCGAAAAAATAGATTTCAATCGAGCCATAGACCGCCTTTGGTTTGTCGGTGATCTGGTCAATCGCGGACCACGTTCGCTCGAATGCCTGCGTTTTGTAATGGATTTGGGCGAGAGCGCGACCGTCGTATTAGGAAATCATGATCTGCATCTGCTTGCGGTTGCCGAGGGAATTGCCAAGTCTGGCAGAAGCGATACGCTCGCATCAATTATCACCGCGCCGGATCGAGACACCCTGCTAAATTGGTTGCGACGGAAACCGCTACTTCATGCAGAAGGTGATTTCGTAATGGTGCATGCCGGAATAGCGCCACAATGGGGATACTCGCTTGCCACGAAAGTGGCCAGCGAAGTGCAGTCGGCATTGACAGGAAATTCTTACCGTTTTTTGCTGGAAAACATGTACGGCAATGAGCCGGTCGGTTGGCGAGAAGGATTGACAGAAGCAAAACGCCTGCGCTTTGCGATCAACGCAATGACACGCATGAGGATCGTATCGGATACCGGAGACATGGATCTTCAATTCAAAGGCGGCCTTCGCGAATTGCCGCCTGGCATGTCGCCCTGGTTTGAAAGACTGCACCCTTCGTTTGCAGCCAAGACCATCGTCGCAGGCCACTGGTCGGCACTGGGATTGCATGTGAGCCTACAAGCAATCTGTCTTGACACCGGTTGTGTTTGGGGGCGCGAGTTGACCGCCGTACGGCTTGAGGATCGAAAGGTAATTCAGGTGCCTTGCAAGGATAACGTGACGTCTTTCGCTACCGACTAATACCCCCTTTCGCAGTCATCCCGATGCGGCATCCGCAACATCGGCATCATTGGTGAATCGATGATGCGCGTGTGGTGGTGCGACGCCCAATATCGTCGCAATCGCAACTTCCGCGCGTAGTGCAAGTTCGCGTCTCGAAAGTCCTTTTGCGTCGACAGGCTGGGCAAACGTGATTTCGGCAATCATCGACTTTTGTCGGATGATCAATGCCACGGATTCAGCGAAACTCAATTCGCCGATAAAAGCAACGGCATCATTTAGCTCGCCATCGCTAGCGCGATAGCGAATGGCCACAGGAGCCAAAGTCGCAGCGTTGACCACTGCCGGCTCAAAAAGCGAAGTGTGGAACTTCATGAGTTTGTCGCCGCGGCTGGTGGTGCCCTCCGGAAAGAATCCAATGGTGGCACCTTCTGCGAGCACATCGTGCATGACTTGGTTAATTTTCGCAGTGTCGCTTCGTCGCGTGCGGCGAATGAAAATTGTGCCCGCCTTATCGCAAAGCCAACCCGCAATCGGCCAATCGCGAATTTCAGCTTTGGCGACAAATCGCGCAGGATGCGCCGCACTAATGACAAAAATATCGAGCCAGGAAACATGGTTGGCGGCGACAATCATATTTTGCACATGCTCTGGTGGACGCGCGCCGTGAACGAGCAAAACGACATTGAGAATTCGGAGCAATTTTGCCGCCCACCATCCCGTCAGGGATGCGCGTCGCGTCGGTGAAACCCGGCGGAAAATCACGCCTACCGTTATCAATCCGACAAGTACGTGGGTGAACAGCCGCAACCACCTGAAGGCACGCACGAATTGGCGGGTGTCGGACGGTTTGTGGGCCAAGGTGGGCGAAGTTTCATGCATCGTGCGATGGTACTTGATGCGTGGCGGCAAAGGAAATTGCGCGAGCCATTGCGCGGCGACCGCAAAAAAACGAAAAGGGTGCAACCGCACCCTTTTTCGCCTTGCAAAGGTTTTGACGGTCAATAGCGTGTCACGCGTGTCGCTCCTTGCCCTGAGAGGATTCGCACTTTGTCGCCGACACGGAATTCTTCGTCCTTTTCCTGCGTCACGGCAATCAGTTTTCCGCCTTCGAGGCGCACGGTCACTTCCACGCCTTTGCGGTCATTCGCATCTTTTTCCACCGCACTGCCAATGATTCCGCCAATCACCGCACCAGCAATAGTCCCGACGGCATTTGCTTTGTGTCCACCGCCAAGTGTCGATCCCGCAATTCCGCCGATCGCCGCACCAGCGAGCGTGCCCGTTCCGGTGTCACGAGCGTCGATTGCCACATCACGGACGTTTTCGACAACTCCCAGCCGCACCGTTTGCTCGCCACGTACTTGCGCACGGTTGTAGTTGCCTCCACCCAATCCGGGCGCGGCACATCCTGCCAACAATGCCGCAGTTGCCGTTCCCAACACCGCCAGATATCTAATGTTCATAGTTCGCTCCTTGCAATCGGCTCACCAAAGCGGCTCATCAAATGCGGACATGTAGCGCGCCTCTATTTCTTCGCGCGTTGGATGGTGGCCCTGTGGGCCGCGATGCTCGATCTTCAAGCTTCCCATCGCATTCGCCAAACCGCCAATTTTATTCCACGACCATTCGCGCTCAATTCCATACAGCAAGCCGGCGCGGTAAGCGTCACCACAGCCAGTCGGATCCATGCGCCGGTTTTCACTAACGCTTGGCACCACAATTTGTTGACCGTCAGCATAAATGACCGACCCTTCAGCGCCTTTAGTAACAAAAAACGCCTTGACTCGACCCGCCATTTTCTCGACTGAATCGCCCGTCCGTTCTTCCAGAATCCTCGCTTCATAGTCATTGACGGCCACGTAATCGGCAAGTTCCACGAAATGTCTCAATTCATCGCCGTTGAACACGCCCATGGCCTGACCGGGGTCAAAGATGAATGGTATTTTCAAGTCATGAAACTGCACCGCATGCTGCAACATGCCATCCCGAGAATCGGGTGCCAGGATGCCCAGATTGATACCTTTCGCGTCACCCACTTTATTCAAGTACGACGAAGCCATCGCGCCTGGGTGGAACGCCGTGATTTGGTTCGCGTTCAGATCGGTGGTGATAAACGCCTGCGGTACAAATGCGCCGGAAATCTCGCGCACATGGGTGCGCGCAATCCCGAGTTTGTCGAGGCGCTCCCGATAGGGTGCGAAGTCATCGCCCACCGTGGCCATGATCAGCGGATCACCGCCCAGCAATTTCAAGTTGTACGCAATATTGCCCGCCGTGCCGCCAAATTCGCGACGCATGTCCGGAACAACAAAGGCAACATTCAGGATGTGAATCTGGTCGGGAAGTATGTGGGTTTTGAATTCACCATGAAAAACCATGATGGTGTCGTAGGCGATGGAACCGCAAATCAATACGGGCATGGTCGAGAATTTCCAAATAAAACAACATTATATCGCTGACGCCCGCGTACACGTGCACGTACCGCTTATCGGAAATTCGCCGGGCACCTTGACACCAATTTGTCAATTCTTGTAAATTTATGTTGCCCGGATTTTCAACCACGAATCCGGGACGCTCCTCGAACCAATGGTCATCGGGCGAAATCTGAATCAAGGCAAACTCATCGAAAGATGAGGACGCAAAGTCTCCGGTCTACAGGATTCCCATGAATCCGACGATAGCGGGATTACCAGAAAGTCGAACATGAAAATTTTTTCGTGCGAGCTTTTAGTTTACAAGTGTCGGCGCGATCCGCCCGGGCGCGTTTCCACTTGCGGCATGGCGTCTGCTGATTTTCGTCTCTGTTCAGCGGGCCTTTCGCCACTTAGCTCGATAAATTCAATCGTCTGTCGCTTGGCATGTGCTCGAGCGAGTGCATCACGCCAATCCGGCGCCGCAATGCAGGCGACCCTCTCAACCAATGTGCCGCATGGCGCGCGGAGGCGGACGTGGGTATGCCGACCATTGACAAGATAAATTTTACGTTGCCTGGTTTCACGGCGAGCGATGACATCGTGCGCCGCAATGGCAAGGCTGCGGGAACCAACAACCTGCTCGAAGAATGTCGTGACTTGATGGTGATCCGCATCGCGGCGGCACTTGCCCCAACGCTCGACGAAATCGAGACGGAATTTTCGGCACTAGCGGAAAGCTCGCACGATGTCGCGTTATGCCTGAAGTGGCAAAAAACTGTTGCGGAATTTCGCGATAAACGCGCCAATATTGAATCGACCTTTGAACGTCGATTCGTCGCTGATTTCAACGCCGCGCTGTCGAGTGGACCAAATGCACTATTGAATCCGTCCGACAACTCGAGTTCAATTGCGCTAGCACTTGTCGAGGATAGTGAACTCGATCGGCAGCTCGCCGTGAGCGAAATTACACGCGTGTTTGCGAAGACGTCGGGGAGTGAGTCGGTGCCGCTCCTTGATCGCATCTGTTTCCTGTTGCGCGAGCCAGAACTTTCAGACAGCGCGATCCCATTGTCGCCGCGTGCGATCGTGAGTGCGCTGATGGCGGCATGCGAAGAATTGGCCGACGGCGAAACATCAAAAATTGACGTATTGCGTGGTATCGCCAAGCGCCTCGCGAGCCATTTGCCCGCCGTCTACCGCGATTTAAATCAGCACTTGATGCAGCGCGGTGTTCGACCAAATTTGCAGCCACTATATCGGAAGTCAAAAGATGTATCGGTTCAGAAACCTACGCATGCCGAGCCACGACAATTCGATTTGCCACGCCCGAGTAAATCGAACGCGAAACCGGAATTAAAGACTGTCCCCGCGGCCAACATTGCTGATACCTTGCGTCAGCTTTTGGCGGGAGGACAACTGTTTAATCCTGCCCACAGCGCGGGAAGCGCCGCACCGCTCGCTTATGGGATAACAACGGGTAGTTTTGCGCCGTCGCCGCCGACACAGCGCATCAGCGGCGCAGGCGTTTCGGTGGCTGAAGAACTCGGTAGCATCGTCGACGGAAAGCCGGCGAAAATCGACACTGGATTGGTATCAACGCTGACCCGAATACAGCAGGGTAGCGATTCAGCAGTAACCGGAGAGGAGTCCTCACTTGAGCGCGCACAATCCCATTCCGCCGGAGTGCAAGGCCTGCCGTTGAACG
>JANOKK010000488.1:0-6314 GCA_031419255.1 Betaproteobacteria bacterium | reverse complement strand
CTTCATCCTGAACCAACACAACGCCGAGCTCAAAAGCAAAGGTGTGCTGTTCAGCATCCACGACGAAGACGTGCCGGTGTTCCGCCTGCTGCGCATGCGCGCGCGCCGCGCGCCCGGCCTGATCGAGGACGCCAGGGACGTGCTGCTCAAGCTCTTCGACGCCGACGCCGAATACTCCGCCGACACCCTGGAGGGCATCTACGACGAACTGGAAAAAGTCGGCGCGCAGGTGCTGGCGGGCGACGTCAGCGACGCCCTGGCCGGGGCGGTGCTGGGCGCCATCGCACGCCAGGAAGACTTGAACGGACGCATCCGTCGCAACGTCATGGATACACGCCGCGCCGTCTCGTTTTTGATGCGGCAAAAACTGCTAGAGGCCGATCAGGCGGAGGAAGCGCGGCAAATTCTTCGCGATATCGAATCGCTGGATGGCCACACTGCGTTCCTGTTCGACAAAATCAATTTCTTGATGGACGCAACCGTCGGTTTCATCAACATCAATCAGAACAAGATCATCAAGATTTTTTCAGTGGCTTCAGTCGCCATGTTGCCGCCGACCCTGATTGCGAGCATATACGGGATGAATTTCAAACGATTTTTTCCCGAACTCGATTGGGAATATGGATATCCCTTCGCGTTGGCGATGATGTTGATTTCGGTGGTGGTGCCTTTTGTGTATTTCAAGCGCAAAGGCTGGCTGGACTAAAGTCCTTATTCGGCGGGTGTCTTCAGCCGGTTTCGCTCGGAAAAGCGCGCCAGTGCTTGTGTTGCCAGTTTCGCACGGCTAGTGTCTCGACCCAGAATTAGCGATACATAATGAAACGGATGGATTTTTTCGCGTGGCAAGGCGCGAGGAGGCGACATAGCATGGCCAATGGCAACGACGAGGGCGCACCGCTGGTGCGCCAAAACCGCCATGCGGAAAAAGACGCCGTTTCATGTATCGATATTTCTGGGTCGGGACACTAGGGCAACAGCCAACCAGCGCGAGACTTAACCGCAGTCACGTCCGAAGGGCCAATTGTCCCCGAGGCATCGACGTCAGCTTTGAAATTGGCAATGCCGACTGCCTGACCGACCCGCGCCTTGACGCTGCTGATGTCGGCCGCATTGACTGATCGAGTTTCGCTCACGTCACCGACCAGAAAGCCCAACGCAGCGGCGACATTGAGCGTGCCGTTCACACCCGTCAATGACACGAGTACGCGTTTGTTGTCCGGGACACCGGTCAACGTCACCGCAATATCGTTTCCAGAAGGCATCGAATACGCTGTGCCAATGTTTGCCGCATTGATGTCAGTTACCGTCACGTTACCGGCGTTCATGATGTCGTTATTGAACTGAAAGAGGAGTTTGTGTCCCGCGCCTATCGCCCTTGGCTCAACCGTCACCAGCCCGCCGATCGACACATTGTGTTTGACCAGCAAATCGAAATTCCCGAAGGCCCCATGCACTTTTCGCGATTGCACCGACAACATTGCGAGAGGCGGGTTCATGGTCGGCGTTACCGCAACCAGCGCCGAGGCCGGCCCCGTGCCGAACGCGTTCATCGCCGACACAGAACAATTGTAGGAAACGCTATTGGTGAGCCCAACGATGGTTAATGGCGACGCAGCGCCAGTGTTTGTGTAGCCGCCACTGCATGTCGCCGTGTAGTTAATAATCGCCGCACCGCCATCGCTCGCGGGCGGCAGGAACAATATTGTGGCTTGACCATTGCCCGGAATCGCGGAGGTCACCGTCGGTGCGCCCAAGGCCGAGTCGTCCAGGATTTTGCGCACGATCCATGCATCGGGTTTGCCCGCCTCAACCGATACGCCGAGCACATGAATCGCATTGCCCGGGCCGATTGCGGTGACCACTGCATGACCGGCGTCGCCGGAATCGGCCGACCCGTTATAGGCGATATTTATCAGTTCAGCGCCGGTGCTGCCGAGATATTTGATGGTGCGGATATTGGTACCCTGCCCTGGGTCGGTGCTGTAACCGGTAACAAATGGATTTTTCGCGGCATCGATCGCGACTGCGGAGCCACTCGCGAATATCCCGCCTGCACCAGGGTACCCAATGGTCCACAGTTGTCCACCATCACTGCCTCGGTACTTGATGGTTCTGACCGTGAATGTGCTCGCGGCACCGGCACCCTCTTTGCTCATTCCCGTCACCACGATATCGCCCGCAGAATCGAGGGCGAGTGCCGCACCGGAATCATTAACGCCCGATGTGCCGTTGTAGCGCACATTCCAGATTTCGTTGCCACTTGCACCGTTGTACTTGATGGTGCGGAAATTATCGGATTCTCCTGCGTCTGCACTGGTCGCGGCGACGATTGCGTTGCCCGCCACGTCCACCGCAATTGAAAATGCCTTGCCATTGGCGTTTTGCGGCCCAGGATAACTCGCGATCCAGAGTTCGGCTCCATTGGCGGCCGCGTACTTTATGGTGCGAATGCTGATCGTAGATGGCCCGGCATCCTTGCTGTACCCCGCGACGAATACGTTGCGATTCACATCCAGCGCAATCGAGTAACCAACGTCATCGAATCCCGATGCACCTACGAATGCAGATGTCCACAATATCGCGCCAGTCACGCCGTTGTACTTGATAGTGCGGATGTTCTTGCCGCCCGATGCGTCTTGACTGGTTCCGGTGACAATCACGTTTCCATCTTGATCAACCGCTACCGCGTTCGCTTCGTCGGAACTGTTTACCTCAGTACCATCGTAGGCGACATTCCACAATTCAGCGCCATTTGCCGCTGCATATTTGATAGTACGGATATTCTTGCTGTCAACCATCATCACGCTGTCGCTACTCACGCCAGTGACTATGACATTTCCGCCCGCATCGATTGCCAACGCATTGCCGCGATTGATTCCAAGGCTCGTTGCATTGCCCTTGAAACCGACATTCCATAGTTCATTCCCGTTAACGCCGCTATATTTAATCGTGCGCATGCTCTCCGTCGAGCCGACATCCCGATGGTAGCCAGTGACGACGACATCGCCGCTGCTGTCCACGCCCATTGCCTTGCTGGAAAACGGCAACGGTGCAGGCAGTACGCCGGTAGCAACATTGGGTTGCGTCGTATTCCAGATTTCAACACCGGATCCGCCATTGACTTTGATGGCACGAATTTCTCTCGGTTGATTTCCAGCCCGGGACTTGCCGACAATCAATACGTTGCCCGGCCCATCGACTGCAACCGCAATCGCTTCATCTTGCCCGGAGAAAGCGGAAAATGAATAGGGCGTGCTCCAAGATTCCAGACCATCGGCCGCGTTGTATTTCACGACACTCATCGATCTGAATCCGGGATTGCCATAGCCGGCGACGACAACATCGCCGACTGAATCGATCGCAAGCGCATGCGCATCGCCCGATACGTTGCGGACTCTGGTCCAAAGCTGACTCAACGAGCTGTTATATTTGATCGTCCGCATCGCGACATTTATGATTCCGGAGTTGGCGCTGCAATCCACTCCGCTGCAACCGCTGACGACCACATTGTTTGCCGCATCGACGGCGACCGATGTACCCGTGTGACTGCTATTGGCTTCGGTGAAACTCGTCGTCCACAAGTTCGCGCCGCCGGTACCGTCGAACTTAAACGTACAAATTTCGGTACCGCCGCCGCCAGAGCGACAGGTACCGGTCACGATAACGTGTTTGTCGCTATCGATCGCCACCGCGTTGCCCTCGGCGAAACCGTCACCGGAACTGAAATGGCTCTTAACCCACATCTCTGTACCATTGGCGCTGTCATACTTGATGACCCGCATATTCGCGACACCGGACGGATTGGTGCTGGTGCCAATCACGATCACATTGGTGTCGCCATCGATTGCGATGGCACGGGCCGCGTCAACGTTGTCGGTCATTGAACCATCGTAGCGAACGTTCCAAATCTCAGCCCCAGTCGCGCCATCGTACTTGATGGTGCGCATGTCAACATTGCCTGCCGAGGGTTGGCTGCGGCCTGTCACCACCACATTGCCAATGCCATCGATGGCGACTGCGGTACCTTGATCCGAGCCATCGGCGAGTGCCTCAGTGAAACTCTTGTTCCAGATCTCAGCGCCGGTTGCGCCGTGGTACTTGATGGTGCGGATATTGACGCCACCGACCGTGTCGCGGCTATAGCCGGTAACGACGACATGCCCACTCGCGTCTGTCGCAAGTGCCAAACCCGCATCATTGCCGTTAGCAGAACCGTTGTACGTCGCAGACCAGAGCACCGTTCCGGTCGCGCCGCTCACTTTATAGGTGACGATGTCATTGTTGGCACCGTTTGACGCACAACCCGTCACAAACAGATTGCCTGCGCCATCGACCGCCCGGCGATAAGCGCCACGCGGCAACGCATCGCAAAACGGACTGGCATCGCCGACGTATGCGGCGTAGGCGCTCTTGCTCCACGCGAGCGTTTGCGATTGGACTATCGGCGCTGAGAGCAAGGCGAACAATAGTACCAATGCCAATTTCGCGAGCGAGAGTCGTCGGGCAATTTCGCGCGCCCAATGTCGACAAAATCCGCGCGAAAAATGGCCCGCGCGAATCACCAATGAATTTTCGCACTTGCGTTCAGCCAATTAGGACTCTCGACATGACAACGATTGGATGCGACAAATGTGTCAAGGCGCGAAGGGCGGAGCGCCGTTCACGCACCACAATTCAAAAAGTATTTGCGATAATACTTAAGCTCTTCAATGCTTTCATAAATATCCGCGAGCGCCTCGTGCTTGCCATGCTTTTTCATGCCCGCCATGATCTCCGGCTTCCAGCGTTTGGCGAGTTCCTTGAGGGTGGACACATCAAGATTGCGGTAGTGAAAATACGCTTCGAGCTTCGGCATGCCGCGCGCCATGAAACGGCGATCCTGACAGATTGAATTTCCGCACATTGGCGACGTACTCGCCGACACATGTTCTTTCAGAAATTCAATCATCCGGCCCTCCACTTCCGCGTCGGCAAGACTCGACGCTTTTACCTTGTCGATCAGTCCGGATTTTTTGTGCGTAGATTTGTTCCACGCATCCATGCCATCGAGCACGGAATCGGGTTGATGCACCACCAGCACCGGGGCTTCGGCAATTGTTTTCAAATTGACATCAGTCACCACGATCGCGACTTCGATAATGCGGTCAGTTTCCGGCACAAGCCCCGTCATTTCCATATCGATCCAGATGAGATTGTTTTGATCCTGGGGCATGACAATCCGCGAATGCGCCTTAAAATAGAGTGATGCGCTATTTTCTCATGATTCAACGAGCCACTTTGGCATGACTACCGCCCATTTTTCCGCGATTTTTCTTGTGCTGCTGGTCATCAGCACCGGATTCGCCGCCTACCTTTCGTGGCGGCATATCGGTCATGTGCGCACCCACCGCACGAGCGTACCGGATGAATTCAGCGGCACCATTACGCTTGAGGCGCATCAGAAAGCGGCCGACTACACGGTCGCGCGGCAACAATTGGGATTGCTCGAAAGCGCGGTCGATTTCGCGCTGTTGCTCGCGCTCACTTTGGGCGGCGGATTGTTTTTCATCCATACCATCGCCGCGAATTTTTTTTCCGGCCCATATACATTGGGTTTGGCAACGTTCGCGGGACTTGCCATCGTATCTGCGATGGTCTCCACACCTTTTGAGATTTACCGCACATTCGTCACCGAGGCACGATTTGGTTTCAACAAAACCACCTGGACACTCTATTGTCTCGATGAATTGAAAGGGCTCGCTTTATCCGCTGTCATCGGCATTCCGCTATTGCTGATCGTCTTCTGGCTGATGGAAAAAATGGACGGGCTGTGGTGGCTATATGTGTGGTTGGTGTGGCTCGCATTCAGTCTTGCGATGCTCGCCATCTATCCGAATTACATCGCGCCGATGTTCAACAAATTCAATCCGCTTGCGGATGCGGCGTTGAAAGAGCGGATTGAGGCACTGCTGGCACGTTGCGGATTTTCATCCAGCGGCTTGTTTGTGATGGATGGCTCGAAACGCTCCAGTCACGGCAACGCGTATTTCACCGGATTCGGCAAAACCAAACGCATCGTGTTTTTCGATACCTTGATCGAACGCCTGACGCCCGCTGAAATCGAAGCGGTACTTGCCCATGAACTGGGTCACTTCAAACGCAAGCACATCGTCAAAATGATCGTCGGTCAATTCGCGCTGACGTTTGTGGTGCTGGCACTGATGGGCTGGGTCATCGACAAGCCGTGGTTCTATGAAGGCCTCGGCTTTCCGCTCGATAGCGCCGCACCGCACGTGGCGATTTCGCTGCTGCTGTTCTTTCTCGCGCTGCCGGCG
>JANOKK010000487.1:0-1640 GCA_031419255.1 Betaproteobacteria bacterium | reverse complement strand
GCCGATGATCGGCTGGGACAAAAAGCAAGCCGAAAAAAAGATGAAAAAGGATCAGGAAGAGGCGCAAGCGACAAAGAAAAAGAATCGCGGGTTTTAGAAGACTCGATTCAGCGGGTCGACGCCAATGCCGTTTCGATCGCCTGACCGATCGACAGTACCCGCGCATCCCCCATCGTTTCGCCGACCACCATCAATCCGACCGGCGCATCGCCTGCGTGGTGACATGGTATCGACAGGCACGGACGATCGAGCACATTGAACGGCGCACAATTCCTCAGCAGCATGCCATTCACTTTAAAAAATACGTCGTCGGAAGTTTCCATCTCGGCAATCGTAGGCGCGATGATCGGCACCGTTGGCGCGAGCAACGCATCGAAACGCGCGGTGGATCGGTCGGCTGATGCAATCAGTGCGCGTCGAAAATTCAGCAAATCGACGTAATCGACCGCCTTCATCTCCGCTCCGAGCATCAATCTCGCATAGACGCGACGATCAAATTTATCGCCGTCCGATGCGAGCCGCGCGCGATGTAACGCATACGCTTCCACGGCGGAAAAATTTGCCTTCACGCTGCCGTCGCGCTCGCGGGCCAATTCCGGAAACGCGAATGCTTCGATGACGGCACCCGCTGCCGACAATGCCGTCAACGCTCGCGCAAATGCATCAGCCACCTGCGGCGCGAGTGCATCTTGCAATAACGTGGTCGGCACACCGAAACGCAAGCCCTTTAGTTCGACTGGCGCAGGCAACACCGGGGCTGAATCCGCCATCACAGCATCGAGCCACGCGCAGCACGCAACCGAACGTCCCAATGGCCCGATCGAATCGCGGGTATACGACAGCGGAAACGCACCCGCCAGCGGTACGCGTTGCTGCGTCGGTTTGAAGCCGGTGATGCCGCACAACGCCGACGGGATACGCACCGAGCCGCCGGTATCGGAGCCGATGGTTGCCGCCGCCATGTCGTCGGTAACACTGACGGCACCGCCCGAGGTGGATCCACCGGAAATGCGCTTCGCGGCGCGATCCCATGGATTCAACGGGGTGCCGTAATGCTGATTCATGCCGTTGGCACCGTAGGCGAATTCGGTCATGTTGGTGCGCCCGATGACAATCATACCGGCCGCCTTCAGGCGCGCGATGGCCGGCGCGTCCGAAGTTGCCGGCGGCGCATCGTTCAAAACGATCGAGCCTGCGCGTGTCACCTCGCCGCCGATGTCGAACAAATCCTTCACCGAAATCGGAATACCCGCGAGCAGCGATGCAACTTGTCCGTTAGCACGCGCGGCATCGCTCGCCCGTGCCGCCGCGAGAGCCGGCTCGGCGTAGACTTTGATGAACGCACGCGCGCCTTCGCCATTAGGGTCGGCAATTTTGTCGAGACAGTCGCGCATCAGCTTTTCCGAGGTGGTTACGCTGCTGGCAAGTTCAACAGATAGTTCAAGTAACGTTTTCATGGAGCGAAGTTTTGGCCAAACAAAATGAGTTTGTCGATTATCTCTTGGAACTGCTGGCCCCGCTTGGCCGCGTTTCGTCGCGCGCGATTTTTGGCGGGCATGGCTTCTATCAGGATGGCCTGATTTTCGGAATTGTCATCGACGACGCGTTCTACCTGAAAACAGATGATGCCAACCGAAATG
>JANOKK010000486.1:0-9159 GCA_031419255.1 Betaproteobacteria bacterium | reverse complement strand
AGGCTGAAATCATCGACCATGCCTTTCAATGCGCCGACCTGGGTAACGATGGTTTGTGTGGCGCGTGTCAGGGTTTCACGATCTTCAGGCAGCAGTTTTGCGGATAATTTGTGTTGCAAGCGTTCGGCCGACAATTGAATCGGCGTCAATGGGTTCTTGATTTCGTGCGCGAGGCGACGCGCGACTTCGCCCCAGGCTGCATTGCGCTGCGCCTGAATCAAGCTGGTGAGGTCGTCGAACACCAGCACAAACCCCGAATCGATGGTTGCGGGCAATTTGGTGCCGCGTACCAGCAGCGTGCGAGTACCGTTGGGGCCTTCGTGGCTCATTTGCCGCTCCCAGGGCTTATCACGCGGGATAACGAGCTGTGCGCACAGATCTTCGACCAGCGACGCCGTCGCCGGAAAGGCGGTGCCCCATTCCGGAAATTTGCTGCCCTTCACCGCCTGATGCGTCAGGCCCAGCATCTCTTCGGCGTTGCGGTTGATGGTTTTCACATAGAGCCGCTCGTCGAGCGTCAATACACCTGAGGTAAGGTTGCCGAGAATCGATTCAAGATAGGTCTTGCCGTGTTCCAGCTCCTGTTGCTTGCGGGCGACGATCTCGGAGGCTTCCGCCAACTGCCGCGTCATGGTATTGAACGATTGCGTGAGCACACCGAACTCGTCGCGGCTCTTCACGGGGTTCAACTTGCTGAAGTCGCCCTTGGCGATGGCGCGTGTGGATTCGGCCAGCGCCGAGAGCGGTTCTGAGAGGCGCTCGGATAACAGGAACGAAAGCGAGATCGCCGACAGCAATGTGAGCAACATCGCGAGCGTCAGCGTCAACGCGAACAGTTGTTTAAGCCCCTGACGTTGCAAACCGAGTTGTTGATAGTCGCGCACGCCGGCCTCGACACTTT
This sequence comes from Betaproteobacteria bacterium, assembly GCA_031419255.1. Lineage (GTDB taxonomy): Bacteria > Pseudomonadota > Gammaproteobacteria > Burkholderiales > Usitatibacteraceae > UKL13-2. Next base: position 8,258 of record JANOKK010000486.1, on the reverse strand, counting down.
GCGCATCGGCGGCGATATTCTTCGGCGCGGCCTGCACCACTTGCAACACCTGCGGCGCTTCCAGGGCCGAGCGCGGCGCGAGCGGCAATACCACTCGAAGATAGAGCACCCGGTCGGATAACGATTCGGCCGCTTTGACGGGTGTTTTTTGCAGCGCTTCCTTGGCTTCTGCAAGCGTTGGTTTATCGTTGAATAGCCGCGCGCGACCACCCACGGCCGCCATCGCGACCAGATGCCCGTCGGCTGCGAGCAAGGTCATTTCTTCAAAACCAAATCGGGCACGCAACTCTGTCAGCGCGGTCGCATCATCACCCGACGATTCGGCGAGGCGAAAAGACGCTTCACGGCCTTTGCGGGCGAGCTCGTTGAGCGAACTCTCGAGCGCGGCCTTGCCAAGATTCAAAGCACCCTCGAACGCCTTATCGACCGGCACGTCGAACCACGAATCGATCGAGCGGTTCAGAAACTGCACCGAAATCGTGTAGACCAAACCGCCGGGGATCACCGCCATTAGCGCAAACACTGCCATCAGGCGCAGCGCGAGTTTGGCGCCGAACACGCGATTCTTGAGTTTTCGCCAAAGCGAATAGATCTGATAGCCGATCAGGGCCAGCAACCCCACGGTCAAAGCCACACCGACACCCAACAGCCACGGATAGTGTTCACTGAAGAATGCGTTATTGCTGCTCGCGCGGAACAGGAGGCCGATCAGCGCGATGCCGAGTGCGACACTGGCAAAAATTACGGCGCGGATCATGGTGTGAAACTCCAGCGGTGCCAGTCGGACGCGAGGCTCCATTCCTTCGAGGTAATCACGTTCAACTGAAACGGCTTGGGGAGCTGCGACGTGTCCAGCCGGAACCGCAGGGCCGCTTCGTACTTTTCGCCCGGCTTCAATTGGCCTTTTTCGGCCACCGTCCATGAGCGCACGCGGGAAAGCACCCGCCTCACATCATCGAACGACGAGACGTTTTGCGAAATGCCGGACACGGCGATGCGGTATTGGTCGGTCAAGGGCGCGTAGGACACGCGCCGGTCGCGAGTAGCGGAAATGACGCTTTGATCGAGCCAGTACCAGCGCCCGCGGGTGAGTTGAAATTCGGCGATGAAATATAGCGGCACACCTTTGCGCACCGCTTCCTGCATGCCGGTCGTCAATTGCAGTTCGAAATCGGCGTTGAGCTGATAGCCGTCTTCGGTGAATTCCAATTTGGCGTTGCTCACGGCGGCACTTTGGCCGCGCGCACTCATCGGCATGAGTCCGATCATCAGCAATACCGCCAGCACCGCGCACGCGCGCGGCAAACTGCCGGGCAGCCGGTACTTAACCGGTCTTCTCCAAAAGTGCGTAATAGAATCCGTCGTGGACATCGTCGGGGAGAAGCTGGCCTTCCAGGAATTCCGATGTCACGGCATCGCCGTGCCTTGGCGCATCGGACGATTTGAGCGCGTCGGACAAGCTGAGCGATTGGGGCAAAAGCGCCAATTGCCGCGCGCCGGGTGTTTTTCGATTGAATTGCTCGACGATATCGCGATTTTCCAAGTGAAAAATCGAGCACGTGGCATATAGCAATCTACCACCAATGGAAAGGCAATTCCATAACGCCGCCAGCAGGCGCGCTTGCTGGCGAGCGAACGCATAAATGTCGGCTTCGCGGCGGATCCATTTGATGTCCGGGTGACGCCTCACCACACCGGAGCCTGAACACGGTACATCGAGAAGGATACGGTCGAACCCTCGCTTGTCCCACCAGACATCCGGCTGACTCGCGTCAGCCACTTTAAGGGTTGCGGTAAGCCCGAGTCGTCCGAGGTTATCCGCGACCCGCGTAAGACGCCGCTTGTCGTTATCGATCGCGGTCAAATCGATGTCGACCATTTCCAGCAGATGACCGGTCTTGCCACCCGGTGCCGCGCAGGCATCGAGCACGCGCATTCCCGTGGCTGGTGCTAAGAAATGGGCGGCATGTTGCGCGCCGGCGTCCTGCACGCTGACCCAGCCTTCCTTGAAGCCGGGCAATTCATGTACCGGCAGCGGCTTTTCAAGTAGCACCGCCTCGCCGACGCCTGCGCGCGCGGCAAGCCCCTGTTCGGCCAAACGCTGAAGGTAGGCGTCGACCGTCCCTTTTCGTAAATTGACACGCAACCACATCGGCGGACGCGCGCGCGCGGCAAGCAAAATGCCTTGCCATGCATCAGGATACTGTTTCTTGGTCGCATCAATCCACCAGCGTGGAAAATCAAATTGGGCGGTGTCGAGCGTGATCTTTTCCCGCGCGAAATTTTCCGGCGCGCGCAGGTAATTTCGCAGCACCGCATTGACCACCGGCTTCGCGCGGGCGAGTCCCAGTTGTTCTGTCGCTGACACCGCATGATCGACGATGGCGTGCGCAGCCGCTTTTGAAAATTGCAATTGCGCGAGCGATACCAGCAAAAGACTGCGCACCGGCGCATCGCTCAGCGGTTGCTTGAGGAGAGAATCCAATTGCGCCGACAGCATGCCGCAGTGGCGCAGGGTATCGAATGAAATTGAATGCACTGCCGCGCGTTCGTTGGCGGAAAGCCCTCGATAGCGCGCTTGCACGGCCTCAAGCACACGGTCGAGATTCTTGCCGGTGAGGACTTGACCGACCGCTTCCGACGCGGCGGCCTGAACCACGCTCATGCCGCCTGTTGCCTGAGGGGCCACGACCGGTGTCGTTGCGGATTCCTTGGGGGTTTTCATGAGAGTTGGGTGCCAATCGTGATGGGATTTCCGTGCAGGAATTCGCTAATCGCGACGCGCTTCCCGCCAGGTTTTTGCACAGTTATCCATTGCAGTTGTTGCCCACCGCACTGCACGATGAGGGTTTTTCCATCGTTGCGAACCACTGTTCCCGGTGGGGTTTTAGTCTGGTCGATATCGACGACTTTGGCGCGCCAGACTTTGATTTTTTCGACGCCGGCTCGACCTTCAAAAGTCGTCTCGCAGCCGGGAAATGGGTCGAATGCTCGCATACGGCGCTCAATGGTTGCGGCCGGCTCGCGCCAATCGATACGCGCTTCGGCTTTGTCAATTTTTTTTGCGTAGGTCGCACCTTCAATTGGTTGCGGGGTCGCCAACAGGGTCGGCAAATCGGTTAACGCGTCGACGATTGCCGCTGCTCCCAGCGCCGCGAGTTTGTCGAATAAGGACGCAGCGGTGTCGTCGGGCGCAATCGCGATTTTTTTCTCCAGCAATACGGGGCCGGTATCCAATCCAGCGTCCATTTGCATGATCGCAACGCCGGTCTCGGTATCTCCCGCCTCGATGGCGCGCTGCACCGGTGCCGCCCCCCGCCAGCGGGGCAGGAGTGAGCCGTGAATGTTCAAACAGCCGTGTTTGGGCAGCGAGAGCAGCGATTGCGGCAATATGAGGCCGTAAGCCGCGACCACCATTGCATCTGCACCAATGATGCGAATTCTTTCCGCAATGTCGTGGTTTTTAAGCGCCGATGGTTTTTCAAGCGAGAGAGACAGGCGTTCTGCGGTCTGCGCGACAGCACTCGATACGGGCTTTTGACCGCGTCCCGCCGGTCGATCCGGCTGGGTCAGTACCAATGCAATTTCGTGGCCCACATCGTTCAGGGCGGCCAACGCGGATGCCGCGAATGCCGGTGTGCCGGCAAAAATGAGCTTCATGAATTCACGCCGCGCCGACGGGGCAGCCACAAACAAAAACGCCGGCCTGACAGCCGGCGTTTTTCGTCAGGCCGCACACGACATCACGCGCGCGCCGCCACACGATGCCGGGGCGTCGCCATTTCCGCCTCGCGCTCAAGCTCCCGCTGCCGCTTGATGAGCTTGTTCTTGATGCGGTTGGATTTCAGCGGCGATAAGTATTCGACGAACACTTTGCCGTCCAGATGATCGATTTCATGCTGGATGCAAACGCCCAGCATGCCCGACGCATTGATGGTGAAGCGTTGTCCGTCGCGATCAAGTGCAGTCACCATGACGGTTTCGGCACGCTCGACTTTGTCGTAGAAGCCGGGCACCGACAGACAGCCCTCTTCGTTGACCGCAGTGCCTTCTTTTTTGATGATTTCAGGATTGATGAACACGCGGAGTTGGTTTTTCTGCTCGGATACATCGATCACCATCAATCGAAGCAAAATGCTCACCTGGGTGGCCGCGAGGCCGACGCCGGGGGCCGCGTACATGGTTTCGGCCATGTCATCGACCAGTTTTTTGATTTTGCTGTCGATAATCTTGACAGGCTCGGCCGTGCGGGCGAGCAGGGGATCGGGGTAGGTCAGAACGTCCAGAATAGCCATAATTGCTTGCGAATTGAATAAATTAGGTGCAGAATCTTCAGAGACAACATTAACTTTGAGACGCCTCCATTGACCATCAAGTCTAGTGGAAAGCGCCTCATCTGGCAAATACGGGTGGTCGCCACCCACGATGACGGGCCAACGACGAACCTCTCAACCAGTGAGATCCGCCATGAAGAAAAGCAAGCTCACACTGCTCTTTGTCCTATTGATTGCGGGATTCGTTCCCCAATTAGTTTGGGCGCAAGCGGCACCTGACGCAAAAAAAGACGCTGCAGCCAACAAATCGGCGGCGGCGAAAAAAACCGATGCCGCGCCGATTAGCCTCGCTGACGATGCCCCAACCATGTACACGGTGGAAAAAGGCGATACGTTGTGGGCGATTTCCGGGCGTTTTCTGAAAGAGCCGTGGCGCTGGCCGGAAATCTGGAACATGAACCGGGAGCAAATCAAGGATCCGCATTGGATCTATCCGGGCGATGTCATTCACCTTTCTTTTGATGCAAACGGGCGACCAATGCTCTCGGTCGGTGCCGGCGGCGGGCGGGCCAGCGACACGGTCGGTTCGGGCGGAACGGTGCGTTTGGCCCCGCAAGTCAGGGTTGACCGGCTGGCATTGGCCATCCCATCGATTCCGTCAAAGGCAATTGGCCCATTCCTTACCTTGCCACTGGTCATCGAAGAAGGCGCATTGACTGGCGCACCAAAGATTATCGCGGCCGAAGACGGCCGGGTGATTATCGGCGCGGGCAATACGGCCTATGCGGTCGGGCTCAACCCGAATTCGGGCATCAAATGGCAGATCTATCGGCCAGGCAAGACCCTGATCGACCCCGTCACCAAAGAAATCCTTGGCTATGAGGCCATTTATCTTGGCGATTCCCGGGTCACGCGGTTTGGTGAGAGTTCGACCCTCGAAATAATTCATTCCAACCAGGAAATAAATCGTGGTGACCGGCTTACGCCGACGCTGGAAGCAACATTGCCCTCCTACAGCCCGCGTTCGCCCGATAAACAAATGAAAGGCGCGGTAGTCTCGGTGATCGGCAGCGTCGAAGACGCCGCCCAGTATTCGGTCGTTGCCATCAACCTTGGCAAACGCGACGGTGCGGAAGTCGGCCATGTGCTGGCCACGTTGCAGCGCGGCGCAATCGTCAGCACTCAGGATGACGTCAGCACCTCAAAGTTCAATTTTGGACTGGGAAACTGGTTGTCCTCACTGGGTTCCGATTCCGCTACCAAGAAGCCGGATGAGACCGCCGTGCTATCGGAAGTCAAATTGCCGGACGAGCGCAATGGTTTGATGTTTGTCTTCCGCGTTTTTGAGAAGATTTCGTATGGGTTGGTGATGTCGAGCCGGCGACCGCTGAAAGTCGGCGACGTCGTGCAAACGCCGTAACCCGACGAATCTTCAAACCGGTCTAAATCGTAACCACGTCATGCCGTTGCCCGCTTCCGGCACCGAGCCGGAGGCTTGGGTTGGCCTGCACCTGATTCCGGGGCTGGGCGCGGAAAGTACCCGCCGCCTGCTTCGCCATTTCGGCTCCCCAGGCGCCATTCTCGCCCAATCTTCCGCCTCGCTCGCGCAATGGGTCACTCCCAAGGTTGCTCAGGCTATTTCAGAGGGTGCTCCCACCGAAAAACTCGCGGCGACATTACGCTGGCTGGAGGACAACGGGAATCATTTGCTGACGCTTGCCGACGATGATTATCCGCGGTGCCTGCTGGAAATTTCCGACCCGCCCGTCATCCTGTACCTGAAAGGCCGGCGCGAATTGCTTCGCGCCACCGACAAAAAAGGCATCGCCATTGTCGGTAGCCGCAATGCCACCCCCGGCGGAATTCAGAATGCGGAGTCGTTTGCGCGCTCACTGTCGCAAGCGGGAATGACCATCATGTCCGGCATGGCGCTGGGCATTGATGCGGCCGCCCATCGAGGTGGGCTTGAGGGGGCAGGATCAACTATTGCAGTCGTTGGTACCGGTCTCGATCTCGTCTATCCGGCGCGCAACAAGGCGCTTGCGCACGAACTTGCCCAGCGTGGATTGATTGTTTCGGAGTTCGCGCTTGGCACGCCGGCGCTCGCCAACAATTTCCCGCGCCGCAATCGCATCATCAGCGGCATGTCGCGCGGCGTATTGGTGGTCGAAGCGGCGTTGGCATCGGGCTCACTGATCACGGCGCGCCAGGCGGGCGAGCAAGGAAGGGATGTTTTCGCCATTCCCGGCTCGATTCATTCACCACTTTCAAAAGGTTGCCATCATTTGATCAAGCAAGGTGCCAAACTTGTGGATGACGCGAACGACATCCTCGTGGAACTGGAGTTGGCGCAGCCGGCAACGTCGAACTCGGCCACTTTCGTCAACGGCGCGGTGATTGAAGAGGAAATCCTCGTTGCGATGGGATACGACCCGGTAACAATCGACGCCTTGATTGCCCAGTCCGGGCATAATGCCGCGTTTGTGATGTCGCGCTTAACCGAGCTCGAACTAACCGGCGCAATCGCATCGTTGCCAGGCGGAAAATATCAGCGCCTCGCGTAGCGTTATGCCTTGAGAAAGCACCCACCACCACCCAAATTATCGGGTAGCGGCTGAAAGTTTTCTGTGCCGGTTTCGCGGTCGCGGAAAATTCCGCGCTTGCGGTAAAGGCGAATCCCTGCTTATCATTTGTCCCCTTTCGCCGGAATTCCCGCCGGCTTTTCCACCATTTTGTTGTTAAGAGCACCTTAATTTATGGGCAAGTCCCTCATCATTGCCGAGAAACCTTCCGTCGCCAACGATATCGCCAAGGCGCTGGGCGGCTTCACCAAACAGAAAGATTTTTTTGAGAGCGATGATTTCGTGCTCTCGTCCGCTGTCGGCCATTTGGTCGAAATCGGCATGCCCGAAGAAGAGGAAGTCAAACGCGGCAAGTGGACATTTTCCCATTTGCCGGCGATTCCATCGTACTTTCAGTTAAAGCCGATCGAGAAATCCGAAGACCGATTGAAAGTATTGCTGAAGCTGATGAAGCGCAAAGACATCGATGGCCTCATCAACGCCTGCGACGCGGGCCGCGAAGGCGAGTTGATTTTTCGCTACATCTATCAGTACGCAAAGGCGAAGCAGCCGATCAAGCGGCTGTGGCTGCAGTCCATGACGCAGGGCGCCATTCGCGAGGGGTTCAAGAATCTGGCGGAAGGTGCGGTTTATGAACCGCTGGGCGATGCTGCGGTTTGCCGATCCGAGTCTGACTGGTTGGTCGGGATCAATGGCACCCGCGCGATGACCGCATTCAATTCCAAATCCGGCGGCTTTCAACTCACCACCGTTGGCCGCGTGCAAACACCTACTCTGGCGGTGCTGGTCGAGCGCGAAGAGAAAATCAAGGCGTTCCGGTCGCGTGATTACTGGGAGGTTCACGGCTCATTCGCCGCTGCCGCCGGCGACTATCCGGGTCGTTGGTTCGACGAGAAATTCAAGAAGTCCGAAGACGATGAAGCGCTCCGGCCCGAGCGCCTGTGGGACGAAAAGCGCGCACGCGCCATCGTCACAAAATGCCTTGGCAAACCTGGTATTGCCGAAGAAGAGGCGAAGCCGACCACTCAGGCATCACCGCTATTGTTTGACCTCACGTCATTGCAACGCGAAGCCAATTCGCGCTTCGGCTTCTCGGCCAAAACCACGCTGGGGCTCGCTCAGGCGCTGTACGAAAAGCACAAAGTGCTGACCTATCCGCGAACGGATGCACGAGCGCTACCGGAAGATTACATCGACACCGTCAAAGACACGCTGAAGATGCTGAAAGAAGGCGAATACAACGTGTTCGCCAAGAAAATTCTCGATGAAAAGTGGGTAAAGCCGAACAAGCGGATTTTCGACAATACGAAAATTTCCGATCACTTCGCCATAATTCCGACTCAACAAGCGCCGAAGTCGCTCAACGAAATCGAGGCGAAGTTGTACGATTTTGTGGTCAAGC
>JANOKK010000485.1:0-6486 GCA_031419255.1 Betaproteobacteria bacterium | reverse complement strand
GATCGCGCTCGATCGCGTTCAACGCCTTCAACTCCAGCTACCGCAATATCCGCTTTCGTTTTCACGCAACCTATCTCGATGTGTTCAAAGCCATCGCGCCGATGGGCGTGGTGCTGGTGATTTCATTTTTTATGCCAACGTTCGATCCGAAAACGAACTCGCAACCGCCCACCATGTACTTCGTTATTTTGGGATTGCAGATGGCGAGCCTCCTGCTTATGTACCCGTACGTGGTCGGCGCGTTGAAACGCTTGCATGTGAACCATTCACAATTTGGCACCAGTACTTTTTCAACGTCGGCGAGCATTGGCGATTTTTATAAAATTTTCTTTTTGACGGCAGGTTTGTTTATTGTCGCTGCCGGCACGGTGGGGTTCGTGTCCGCGATGCTTGCGATGCTCGGCAAAATCATGGCGGGTATCGGTGTCTTCCTCGGCATCGTGACCGTTTATTTCGTCGTATTGCCATTGATGATCGGCTACTCCCAATCACGCACCGCAAACCTCGTTTTCAATAAAACGCGCCTCGGCGAATCCATTTCGTTTGTGAGCACATTGAAAGCGCGCAAGTTGGCGATGCTGTATCTGACGAACTTGCTCGCCGTCCTGTTTTCGTTTGGCCTCGCCATTCCGTGGGCGGTGGTCCGTTCCGCGCGCTATCGCCTCGAATGCCTGACGCTGCATTCGAGCGTGCCGATGGAACAATTCGTCGCCGGCGTTGCGGCCAACGTGAGCGCGACCGGCGAGGAACTGGGCGAGTTTTTCAATATTGATCTTTCGCTGTGATGACGCAATGACCGACCACTCGCTCGCGGTGGATTTTTACGACGGACGTTCGGCGAAGCGACATCAGGCGACGTTGAGTACGCTTGACGGCGTCGTCTCGCTTACTGCCGACGGTTTGGCGACACTCAATTTCGCGCGCAGCGAAGTCAAGGTATTGCCTAGATTGCGTGGCGCGCCAAGGCGCATCGAGTTTCCCGGCGGCGGCGTCGCCGTCACCTCAGATCACGCGTGGGTTGATCAGGCGTTTCACGTGCAGGCGGAAGCCACACTCGCACATCGGCTGGAATCCCATATCGGTTTTGTGATTGCGGCGATGGTGGGCATCGCGGTATCGATGGTGCTCGGTTATCTTTACGGCATACCGTTTGCCGCGCGCGAGATTGCCCTGCGCATGCCCGATGGCATTGAGGCGCACATCGCCGAGCAAGGCATGAAGTCGCTCGACCAAATTGTCTTCGAGCCGACCAAACTGTCCCGCGAAAAGCAAAAGGAAATCACCGGTCTTTTTGATACGTTGAGGATTGAATCCGGTTTGCCGATTGAAGTCCGGCTGGAATTCCGCGAAGGCGGTTGGATCGAAGCCAATGCGCTCGCACTACCGGGTGGCGTGGTGGTGATCACCGATGAATTGGTCGCGGCGATGCCGGGCATGGATGAAATCGCTGCCGTGCTCGCACATGAATTGGGGCATGTTCAGAACCGCCACAGTTTGCGGCAATTGCTGCAAAGCTCGATTACCGCGATGGCGGCAATGGCGATATATGGCGATGTCACCGCGATCACCGGGCTCGCCGCGACCGCACCGACCGTGCTTGCCCACACCGGCTACTCGCGCGATCACGAGCGCGAGGCCGATGTATTTGCGTTCACACTATTAAAGAAAATTGGCCGCTCGCCGCGTGCATTCGCCACCGCAATGCAGGCGCTCGAGCGCGCGCACCGAATCAGCAGCAAGCCCGCGCGCTATAACCGGGAAGAGTGGAAATCGAAGAAGACCCCCACCGATGCAAGCGACGCGAAAAAAAGCCCCGATGCGCCGCCTCCGCGTACGGATTCAACGCGCGCCAGCATTCCCGATTACCTCGCCACTCATCCGGCGATCGATGAACGCATTCAAGCCGCCCTGGACGCTGCCGCGAAGTAGCTTTCAAGGGTGACGTTATGGATTATTGCTGACGGCGTGAAAACCCGCGCGCGCCGTATAATTTCCAATTGAGCGATGCGACACCGCACATAAAAACCACTCCAGGAGCGCGGATTTGGCTGAAGCGATACTTCAAAACCGGCGCGGCACCCGCTACCTGATGTTCGACGATTCGGCCACTATCGCGGATGTATTCGCGATGCGTTGCCGTACCTCGCCCAATGCGCCGGCCTACCGCGAGTTCGTTTCCGCCACCAAGGAATGGCAAGGCATCGACTGGCGCGAGGCCGGCGATCGCGCGGCACGCATGCGCGAAGGTTTGCGCCGCGAAGGCTTGCAGGCCGGCGAGCGTATCGCCGTGATGCTCAAGAACAGCATCAATTGGGTCGTCGCCGATCAGGGGGCCTTTGCGCAAGGGCTGGTCACGGTACCGATCTTCGTCGATGACCGGCCCGACAATGTTGCGTTCATTTTGAATGACGCCGAAGTGAAGCTGCTGGTGATCGATGGCGAAGAACACTGGAAGCGATTGAAGACGGTTCGCGATCAGCTTCGCCAATTGCAGCGCATTCTCACCGTGAAACCGGTGGTTGACCCGGATGAGCCGCGCTTGAAATTGCTGGCCGATTGGCTACCAAACGAGCCGGGGAGTCATGATCGCCTGCCGGTGAAATCGACCGATCTTGCGACCATCGTCTACACCAGCGGCACCACCGGCAAACCCAAAGGCGTGATGCTCTCGCACCGCAATATTCTTTCAAACGTGCAATCGGGCCTCGCCGTTTACGACGTGTTTCCGGAAGATATTTTTCTCTCATTTTTGCCGCTCTCGCACATGTTTGAACGCACCGCCGACTACTATCTGAATGTGGTATCGGGTGCGTCGATGGTGTTCTCTCGCTCGATTCCGCAATTGGCCGAGGATTTTAAAATTATCCAGCCAACGATCATGTTTTCGGTGCCGCGCATTTACGAGCGGTTTCTCGCGGCGATCAATGACCAATTGAAAAAATCGTCGGCGACGAAGCGAAAGCTGTTTGATTTTTCGGTAGAGACCGGTTGGGCGTTGTTTCAATTCCAGCACGGTCGTGGGCCGTGGAAATTAGCGTTTCTGTTATGGCCACTTTTGAAAAAGCTGGTGGCGGAAAAATTGCTCGCGCGCCTGGGCGGCAAGCTGCGCTTCGCGGTGGCGGGTGGTGCTGCGCTGTCGCCGACAGTATCGAAGGTATTTGTCGGCCTCGGCTTGCCGGTGTGCCAGGGCTACGGCATGACGGAAGCCTCGCCGCTGATTGCCGTGAATCTGCTCGACAAGAACGAGCCTAGTTCGGTCGGCCCCGCCGTGCCGGGCGTTGAGATTCGGGTCGGTGAAAACAATGTGCTGTATGCGCGCGGCCCCAATATCATGATGGGTTACTGGAAGAATCCTGAGGCCACGCGTGCCGTGCTGTCCGACGATGGCTGGCTCAATACCGGCGATCAGGTCAGGATCGATGACTATGGTTTTATCCATATTACCGGGCGCATCAAGGAAATCATTGTCATGGGCAATGGCGAAAAAGTACCGCCGGTGGATATGGAGCTCGCCATCCAGATGGATCCGCTGTATGAACAAGTTCTGGTGTATGGCGAGGCGAAACCCTACTTATCGGCTATTGTGGTGTTGAATGACGATGAATGGGCAAAGACGGCGAGTGAGGCGAAGATCAATCCGGCGCTCAACGGCGATGGCAACGAGCGCGACAAGGCAGAGAAATTTCTGGTGCAGCGGATCGGCAAACTGACCAAAGGTTTCCCCGGTTATGCGGGCATCCGTAAAGTGGCGATTGCGCGCGAAAAATGGACCATCGACAATGGCTTCATCACGCCGACGCTCAAATTGAAACGCAACGCCATCGTGCAAAAATACGCGGGCGCCATCGATGACATGTACAAGGGACACATGCTGTGACCGAACCTGTGAGAGAAACCGCGAGCGAACACGTCGACGAAGTCGTTCAATTGCCCAAGGATCGCCAGCCGGTGGTCCGCATCATCCCCATGCCAGCCGACACCAATGCGCACGGCACGATTTTCGGCGGCTGGGTGATGGCGCAGGTGGATTTGGCCGGCAGCGTGCCCGCGACGGTGCGCGCGCGCGGAAAAGTCGTTACGGTCTCGGTAAATTCATTTCAATTCAAGCAACCCGTGTTCGTCGGCGATCTCGTCAGTTTTTATGCGGATGTGGTGAAGGTCGGTCGCACTTCGCTGACCGTGGATGTCGAGGTGTACGCACAGCGCCAACGCTTCGGCGCGGGTGTGGTGAAAGTGACGGAGGCGCAGTTGACGTATGTGGCGGTTGATGATGAACGGAAGCCGCGGGCGGTGGAGTGAGTTTTTATTGCCACAGTTGAACGCAGATAAACACAGATAAAATCGTTAAAACACCAGCATCGGCGAGGCGTTTCGGGCATTTTTGCTCCAAAAGGCGCGCCAGCACTAGACTCTCATCGCTTTCATCTGCGTTCATCCGTGGCAAAAATATTCAGTCAAAAAAACCAACAGGAGCATTCAGTGAGCAATGTCCATATCAAAAAAGTCGCTGTCCTCGGTGCCGGCGTGATGGGTGCGCAGATCGCGGCGCACCTCACCAATGCGGGCGTGAAGACGGTGTTGTTCGATCTCGCCGCCAAGGAAGGCCCGAAGAACGGTGTCGTCACCAAGGCCATCGACGCGATGCAAAAGCAATCGCCCGATCCGTTTGCGAGCAAATCCAGAGCCGCCTTGATTACGCCGGCGAATTACGACGAACACCTTGCATGGCTCGGCGAATGCGATCTGGTGATCGAAGCGATATCCGAGCGCATGGATTGGAAAAAATCCCTCTACGAAAAAGTCGCACCGCACATCCGCAAGGATGCGATTTTTGCGTCCAACACGTCGGGACTGTCGATCACTGAACTCTCGAAAGTGTTTCCGGAAAATCTGCGCCACCGTTTCTGCGGCGTGCATTTTTTCAATCCGCCGCGCTACATGAAATTGGTCGAGTTGATTTCCACACCGGATACCGAACCGGTGATTCTCGATGTGCTTGAAACATTTCTGACGACCACCGTCGGCAAAGGCGTGATCCGCGCCAACGACACGCCGAATTTTGTGGCGAATCGGATCGGTGTTTTTTCGATCGCGGCGACGATGTATCACACGCAGCAATTCAAGCTGGCCTTCGATGAAGTCGATGCGCTGACTGGCCCCGCTATCGGCCGCGCAAAAAGTGCGACCTATCGTACCGCCGACGTGGTCGGGCTTGATACGCTCGCGCACACGTTCAAAACCATGGATGACAATTTGCTGAACGATCCATGGCACAAGTACTACGCGCCGCCTGCAGGGTTGACCGCGTTGATTGCAAAAGGTGCGTTGGGGCAAAAAACCAAAGCCGGATTCTTCACCAAGCGCGGCAAGGACATTCTGGTGATCGATGTCGCGAAACAGGATTACGTCGCAGGCACCGGAAAGATTGCCGATGACGTGGCGGCAATCTTGAAAATCAGGAATCCCGCCGAGCAATTCGCCGCGCTGCGCGCAAGTGCCCATCCACAAGCGCAATTTTTGTGGGCGATTTTTCGCGACGTGTTTCACTACATCGCCGTGCATCTTGGTGGCGTGGCTGAATCGGCGCGTGATATCGATTGCGCGATACGCTGGGGCTTCGGCTGGAAGATGGGCCCGTTCGAGACGTGGCAGGCGGCCGGTTGGGAGCAGATCGCGAAATGGGTGTCGGAAGACATCGCCGCCGGTAAAACCATGGCCTCGGCACCGCTGCCCGCATGGGTGCTGGATGGCAGGAAGGGCGTGCATTCGGCGGAAGGATCCTACTCCGCGAAAACCGGCAAGATGGTGCCGCGTTCGGCATTGCCGGTCTATCGGCGACAGTTGTACCCGCAATTGCTGTTGGGCGAAAAGGCTGAAAAAGGTGCGACCGTTTTTGAAACCGATGCCGTGCGTCTCTGGACCACGAAAGGCCATGACGACATCGCTATCGTTTCCTTCAAAACCAAGATGCACGCGATCAGTCCCGACGTGCTCGATGGCTTGTTGCGCGCGGTCGATGAGGCCGAAGCCAACTACAAGGCGCTGGTGATTTGGCAGCCCGATGGCCCCTATGCCGTCGGCGCGGATTTGAAAGGCGCGTTAGCGTCGTTGCAGGCCGGCAAGCTCGATGAATTCGAAGCGATGGTCGCGAAATTTCAGATCACCTCGCAGCGACTCAAATACAGCATGATCCCGGTGGTCTCTGCCGTCGATGGCATGGCGCTGGGTGGCGGCTGCGAATTTCAAATGCATTCGGATCGCGTGGTCGCGTCACTCGAAAGCTACATCGGTCTCGTGGAAGTCGGCGTCGGATTGTTGCCCGCAGGCGGTGGCTTGAAAGAGATGGCCTTGCGTGCCGCGTTGGCCGCCAATGGTGGCGACTTGATGCCCTACATTCAAAAATCGTTTAAACACGCGGCGATGGGCGAAGTCTCCAAGAGCGCGTTTGAAGCCAAGGAAATGGGCCACCTGCGCTGGCGCGACATC